>NZ_SMMH01000002.1 GCF_004634215.1 Deinococcus fonticola
CGACTTTGTTCATGAAGACGATGATGTAGGGCACGCCGACCTGACGGGCGAGCAGGATGTGCTCGCGGGTCTGGGGCATGGGGCCGTCAGCGGAGCTGACGACCAGGATGGCGCCGTCCATCTGGGCGGCTCCGGTGATCATGTTCTTGACGTAGTCGGCGTGACCGGGGCAGTCCACGTGGGAGTAGTGACGGCTGGGCGTCTGGTACTCGACGTGGGCGGTGTTGATGGTGATACCGCGGGCCTTTTCTTCGGGGGCCTTGTCGATCTGGTCGTAGGCGAGGGTTTCGATGGTGGGATCCATCGCGGCGGCCGTGAAGGTGATTGCGGCGGTGAGGGTGGTCTTGCCGTGGTCGACGTGACCGATCGTGCCGACGTTCACGTGGGGCTTGTTCCGCTCAAACGTTCCTTTTGCCATGAGTACTTCCTCCTGAAGGGGGTTTGCCTTTCAATGGGCAAGCCTTTGAACTATATCAAATGCTTGTGTGCAGCACTTGAGGAAAGACGCGACTTACCTTTCAGCAAGCCGCGTCTTTGTTCTGGAGCTTCTGGTCGGGATTGAACCGACGACCTCTCCCTTACCAAGGGAGTGCTCTACCACTGAGCTACAGAAGCACTTGGAGCGGGAAACGAGACTTGAACTCGCGACATTCAGCTTGGGAAGCTGACGCTCTACCAACTGAGCTATTCCCGCGTGAAACGTGGTGGGCAGGGGCGGATTCGAACCGCCGTACACTTACGTGAACAGATTTACAGTCTGTCGCCTTTAACCACTCGGCCACCTACCCATGTCTCGGCCCTGTTCGTTTGTCCCCGGGTGTGGGGTTTGGAGCCACCCATCGGAATCGAACCGACAACCTTCCGATTACAAGTCGGGTGCTCTACCAGTTGAGCTAGGGTGGCAGCACCATTCTTTACTTGGAAAGCTGAGGGAAAGACTTCCTCCGAGCTTTGCGGAAATGTGGCCTGGAGGCCGTTCACTTCCGGCTGTGAATAGTAGCAGCCCTCCCCCAGACGTGTCAACAAAAACGCGGAGGCGGTTGCTGACTCCTGCCCCAGTCTCTTATTTGGCCTCCTCTTTGGCGTGTGGAACGGCTGGCCGTAACCCTGCACTCCATCTATGAACGCTGAAGGCCAATGAGCCATCTGGCGCATTTCCCCCTGCGCCAATGGGCGTATGCTGCTGTGCAACCGGGCCCTGCGCTCAAGACGCCGTGCTCAAGACGCCTTTACCGCTTCACGTTCTCGCTTCACTTCTGGGGTTTCACTTGGACAGTTTCCGTTCCCTCCTTCCTTACCTGAAGATGCACACGCGCCAGTACCTCCTGGGGATGCTGGCCGTTATCGTTGCCAACAGTGTCAATCTGCTCTACCCCTACCTGGTTCGGCGCATCATCGACGGCCTGACCGGTCAGACCGACGGCGTCGCCCGCACCGGCGGCATTACGCTGGAGCAGGCGGGCTTTTACGCGCTGGGCATCGTGCTGGTGTCGCTGATTTCCGGCGGCTTCATGCTGGTGATGCGCCGCCAGATCGTGGTGGCCTCGCGTCAAATGGAGTATGAGATCCGGCGCGACATCTTCGCGCACCTGCAAACGCTGGACAAGAATTACTACGACCGCGCCCGCACCGGGGACCTGATGAACCGCCTGACCGGCGACCTGGGCGCGGTGCGCGAGATGATGGGCTTCGGCGGCTGGCAGATCGTCAACATCATCACGGTCTTCCTTTCCTCATTCGCGGTGATGTTCGGCATCAGCTGGCAACTGACCCTGATCGTGATAGCCCTGATTCCCTTCATCGTGGGGACACTGGCTTATCTGGCGCGGCTGATCAACCAGCGGCACAAGGCTGCGCAGGAGCAGAACAGCCTGATCGCCGCCAAGGCCCAGGAGAATTTCAGCGGAGCGCGGGTGGTAAAGGGTTACGCTATCGAGGAGCGGGAAATCGAGGAATACCGCGCCATGAACCTGGAACTGCTGCGGCGCAACATCGCCCTGACCAAAGTGGACGGGCCGCTGCGTTCCTTTACCACGCTGCTGATCGGCATGGCCTTCGGCGTGATCCTGTATATCGGCGGGCGCATGATCCTGCTGGACGGCAACCGCGACTTCACGACCGGGATGCTGGTGCAGTATCTGCTGATGTTGGGTCGCCTGGCCTGGCCCATGATGATGGTCGGCTGGATCACCGGTGTGACGCAGCGCGGCCTGGCCTCGTGGCTGCGCCTGCGCGAGATGCTGGAGGCCCGTGCGCACGTGTACGATGACCCTGGACGCACCGACACCACCATCCGGGCGGTACGCGGCGACCTCACCTTCGACCACGTGAAACTGAAGTACGGCCAGAACACCGTGCTGAACGACGTGAACCTGCATGTTCCCGCCGGGACGTTCCTGGGCATCACCGGGCCGACCGGCAGCGGCAAGACGCTGCTTTCGCAACTGATCACGCGCAGCATCGACCCCACCAGCGGCACCGTCAAGATCGACGGAACCGACGTGCGGCGCATCCCCCTGAGCGTGCTGCGCGACCACATCAGCGTGGTGCCGCAGGAACCCTTCCTGTTCAGCGACACCATCGCCAACAACATTGGCTTTGGACTGGACAACGCCGAGTTGCCGCTGGTGCCCACCGGGGTCAGCGTGGTGGGCCTGCCCAAGATGCCCGACATTCCCCCGCACCCGGATCCCGAGCGCGTGCGCCGCGCCGCCGCGCTGGCGGGCCTGGCCGGCGACGTCGAGGACTTCCCGAAAGGCTACGACACCATGCTGGGCGAGCGTGGCGTGACCCTGTCGGGCGGGCAGCGGCAACGCACCGCCATCGCCCGCGCCATCGTGCGCGAACCCGCGATCCTGATCCTGGACGACAGCCTCAGCGCCGTGGACACCGAAACCGAGAGGCGCATCATCGACGGCATCCGCGAGGTCGCCAGGGGCCGCACGGTGATCCTGATCGCGCACCGCGTGAGCACCCTGCGCCACGCCGACCAGATCGTGGTGCTGGAAGCCGGACACGTCACCGAATCGGGCACCCACGACGAGCTGCTGGTGCTGGGCGGCCACTACGCCGAACTGGAGAGATTGCAACGCCTGGCGAGCGACCTGGACAACGACGACCCGGATGTGCAGCCCGCGCGCAGCCCTGCCGAGCAGGAAGCGGTGCGCCAGGCCGCCACCATCCCGGCCGCCGAAGCAGGACGCGACCTGCCCGCTCCCAGCCAGCCAGGACACAGCCAGCCGGGCCACACCGTGCAGACGCCCCAGCTGAATCCCCAGCCCGACCCGCAACCCGAGCAGGTGACGAAATGACCCAGCCCGATCAGAACGACGCCTACAGCAAGGGCTTTGACCTCGACCTGACCAAACGCATCCTGCGCTACGTCAGGCCCTACCGCACCCTGGCGACGGGCGGCGTGCTGCTGGCCCTGCTGACGGCCGCGCTGCAACCCGTCCCGGCCTTCTTGCAGGGCTACGCCATCGACCACGCCCTGACGCCTTTCGTGAACGGCAGCAACACCGACGCGCCGGGGCTGCTGAACCTGCTGCTGATGATCGTGCTGGGGTACATCCTGGTGCAGATCATCGAGTTCGGCTTGACCTACGCCTCGGCCCTCACCATCGGTTACCTGGGCCAGAACGTGCTGCGGGACATTCGCGCCGACGTGTTCACTAAGTTGCAGCGCCTGCACCTGGCGTACTTCGACCAGAACCCGGTGGGCCGCCTGATTACCCGCGTGACCAGCGACGTGGACGCCATCAACCAGTTCATCACAGGCGGGCTGATCAGCCTGATCACCAGCACCTTCCTGATCCTGGTGTACATGGGCGTGATGCTGAGCATCAACTGGCGCTTGGCACTGATCGCCTTCACGGTGCTGCCCTTCCTGTTCGTGGCCACCAACTACTTCCGGGGCAAGATGCGCCTGACCTACCGCGACACGCGCATTCAGCAGGCCATCGTGAACACCAAACTGAACGAGAACATCACCGGCATGCAGACCGTGCAGCTGTTCGGGCGCGAGCGCCGCAGCGCCCTGGACTTCGAGCACAGCAACCGCGCTCTGCTCGGCGCTCTGGAACGCTCGGTGCACTGGTTCTCGCTGTTCATGCCGGTGGTCGCCATTCTGGGCCAGGTGTCCATTGCGCTGGTGCTGTACTTCGGGGCGCGCTACATCCTGGGCGTGGACGTGGGAACGGGCGCACAGGCGGCCCTGAGCGTGGGTGTCCTGTACGCCTTCGTGCAGTGGACGACCCAGCTCTTCCAGCCCATTCAGGATCTGGCGGACGTGTTCAACAACCTGCAAGCCGCCATGGCCTCCAGCGAACGCATTTTCGGGGTGCTGGACACCGAGGAAGAGATCGTGGACAGACCGGACGCGAAGAAACTCGGAAACTTCATCGGGCAGGTGGACTTCGAGAACGTGTGGTTCTCGTATGACAGCAGCGTGACCGCCGACACCCCCGACACCGACGACCGCTGGATTCTGCGCGGCGTCGACCTGCATATCGCGCCCGGCGAGAGCGTGGCGCTGGTGGGGGCCACCGGAGCCGGGAAAACCAGCGTCACGGCCCTGGTCAGCCGCTTCTACGACGTGCAGCGCGGCGCCGTGAAGGTCGACGGCGAGGACGTGAAAGACCTCGACCAGCATGACCTGCGCAAGCACATCGGGCTGGTGTTGCAGGACGTGTTCCTGTTCGCTGGCACCATCGAGAGCAACCTGACCCTCAACGACTCCACTATTCCCCACGACCGCGTGATCGAGGCATGCAAATACGTGGGCGTCCACGACTACATCCTGAGCCTGGAAAACGGCTACCAGACCGAGGTGCGCGAACGCGGCGCCACCCTCTCGACCGGGCAGAAGCAACTGCTGGCCTTCGCCCGCGCCCTGATTCAGAACCCCGACATCCTGCTGGTGCTGGACGAAGCTACCAGCAACGTGGACACCGAAACTGAACTGCGTATTCAGGCTGCGCTGGAAAAAGTCATGGAAGGCCGCACCAGCATCATCATCGCCCACCGCCTCTCGACCATCGAGCACTGTGACCGCATTATCGTGATGCGCAAGGGCCGCATCGTCGAGCAGGGCAGCCACCTGGAACTGCTGAATAAGGGCGGGTACTACAGTCGTCTGCACCGTCTGCAATACGCGCGGGGCGACGCAGCGGACTGAGCCCACCGCGAATAGCATGAAATCCTTAAAAGGAACTCCCGCCCAGTCACTGGACGGGAGTTCCTTTAACCCATCTGGAGGCGGCTTCCTCAGTCGACTTCTTGGTGTCCTCCGGGCCCCTTGAGGTGACACCGAGAACATGAAAATTTTGCAGGCAGCGGGCCTTTACAGCGACGATTCGCACATGGCGTCGGCTCACCACCTTATCCGCTTGACATTAAATGAAGTACTTGATAAAACAAAGCGGAGAAAGAGAGGGGCCACAGCGTTTTCCCTCGCCCATAAGGAGACAGGATCATGGCAAACCCGAAAATCGGCATCATCATCAGCAGCACCCGCCCCACCCGTATCGCGGACAAGCCCACCCAGTGGTTCTACGACATCGCCACGCAGCGCAGCGACCTGGATTTTGAAATCCTTGACCTGCGCGACTTCAAGATGCCGTTTTTCGACGAGGTGGCCTCGAACGCCTGGGCGCCCAGCCAGAACCCCGAAGTGGTGCGCTGGCAGCAGAAGCTGGCCGAATTTGACGGTTACGTGATCATCACCGCCGAGTACAACCACGCCCCCACCGCCGCCATCAAGAACGCCCTGGACAACGCTTATGTCGAGTGGGTGCGCAAGCCCGTCGCCTACGTCGGCTACGGTTCGGTGGGGGCTGCGCGCGCCATCGAGCAACTGCGCCTGATCGCCGCCGAGTTGCAGCAGGTGTCCATCCGGCCCAGCGTTCACGTGCAGGGCGCCGACTTCTTCGGCCTGATGCAGGGCCAGAAGACCATGAACGACATGCCCTACCTGAACGACGGCGCTCATGTCCTGCTGGACGACCTGGCGTGGTGGACCAAAGCCCTGAAGACCGCCCGCGAAAGCTAAGCAGTCTGCTGACCAACTCACGAGACCAATGAGAAAGGCCGGAGCGTTACGCCCTGGCCTTTCTTCTTTTGCTGCGCTGGGCCAATGGTGCCAGGCTGGTGAGTGTTTTCTGCACATGTAGGCCCATTCCGGGAGTCACGCTTTGGGTTCAGGAGGTGCGGGCGCTGAAGGCCAGCAGCTCGCCCCGTCGTTCATGCCAGGCAGCAAACGGGACTGTTCCGCACTCTACTGACAGAAAAGCTTCTGGGCTTAAACAACTGCCTCTCAGCGCGGCATACTTGACCCGATGGAGCTTCCCGTGGTGTTGAGAGAAGGATTGGAGCAGGCCGCCCAGGGCATTCCCCTGGCGGACTTGAGCCGCGCGGTGGACACGCTGTCCGGGCGTTACCGTCAGGAAGTGATGGACGGCGCGTGGCACGTGTCCGGTGACCTGGCCGCGCGGGCTTACCTGACCGTGCGTTTTCCCGCGACCTTCGCGGCCCTGGCCGCCGCCATGGGGGAAGTCGAGCAGGTCAGGCCTGAGTTTCAGCCCGCCACGCACCTGGACGTGGGTTCCGGCCCCGGCACGGCTTTCTGGGCGGCCAGCGGCACCTGGGACTCGATTGGGCAGGCCGTGATGCTGGAAGGCAGCCCGCACATGCGCGAATGGGGACAGAAACTCGGTCGACTGAGCCGCGTATCAAATCAGTGGCTGGACGTGGATGTCCGGCGCGGCCTGCCCGCCACAGGAACGCACGATCTGGTCACGCTTTCTTACGTGCTGAACGAATTGACGCCCGAAACCCGCCCGCCCCTTATCCGGGAACTGTGGGAGTGCACCGGGGACACGCTCCTGCTGTTGGAACCCGGCACCACCGCCGGCTGGCAACGCATCCTGGAAGCCCGGCAGCAACTTCTGACGCTGGGCGCACATCTGCTGGCCCCCTGCCCGCACACGCGTCCGTGCCCCGTCCAGCAGCCCGACTGGTGTCACTTCAGCGTCCGCGTGGCCCGTTCCAGCACCCACCGGCGCGGCAAAGGGGCTGACCTCGCCTACGAGGACGAGAAATTCATCTACCTCGCTGCCTCCAGAACCCCCGGCGAACCCCGGGCGGGGCGAGTCCTGACGCACCCCAGCACCCGCTCGGGCCTGGTCAACCTGAAACTGTGCACCGGGCAAGGCACCCTGGAACAACGTACCCTCAGCAAGAGGGACGGCGAACTGTTCAAACAGGCCAGAAGACTGGAATGGGGGGACGCGCTGGAAGAGGGTGGAGGGGAGAGCCGTCGAGAGAACGCCAGCCCATAGCCCTGATCCGGCTACACTCCTACTCATGCTCGTGTACCACCTGCCCGGCACTTTTGAAACGCGTGAACATCACCTCGACCTGCTGTGGGAGGCGGGGGCCACCGGCCTGGAGGAACGCCGGGGCCTGATTCGCGCTTACTTTGACGATCGGGCGGCGTTGCCGGCTGAGATCGGGGACGGGGAGTGGCTGGAGGAGGCCGAGCAGGACTGGCAGGCGGAGTTCAAGCGGACGCTGAAGCCCGTGCAGGCGGGACGGGTCACGATCGTCGCGCCGTGGCAGCAGCAGGAAGTTCCGGCAGGGCAGTTGCCGCTGGTGATCGAACCGGGCATGGCGTTCGGCACCGGGCACCACGCAACGACGCGCATGGCGGTGGAGGCGCTGGGTGAGCTTGACCTGAGTGGCAAGCGCGTGCTGGACGTGGGTACGGGCAGCGGCGTGCTGGCAATCGCGGCCGCTCTGCTGGGCGCGGGCTGGACGCTGGGGGTGGATATCGACCCCGTGACCATTCCCATTGCGCGCGAGAACGCCGGGGTGAACGGCGTGCAAGCGTCTCAGGCGCAGTTCGAGGAGGGAACGCTGGGCCTGGGTGACCTGGATGTGCTGGAGGACGCACCGTTCGACGTGCTGGTAGCGAACCTGTACGCGGAATTGCACGACCTGCTGGCGGGCGAGTATGCCGCCCACATGCAGCCGTCGGCGCCGCTGATTCTGACCGGAATTCTGACGGGCAAACTGCCGCTGGTGCGCTCGGCCCTGGGGCGCGAGGGCTTCGCGGACGTGCAGGTGCGTGAGGACGGCGAGTGGGCGCTGGTCACGGCCCGCCGGGCCTGACATGCACCGCGTTCAGGTCACGGAGATAGCAGGCGTGATGACGCTGGGGCCGCAGGCCACCCGCCACCTGCACGTGCTGCGCCTGCAACCGGGCGAACGCGTGCAGGTGTTCGACGGCCGGGGCGGGCAGGGCGAGGCCGTCCTGTTAGACCTGCTGCCAGGCGAGGGCCGCGCCACCCTGGAGCTTCGACCGGACGCTCTGGGAACCGTGCGCGGCGCGGAAACCCCGCAACCCGTGACCCTGGCCGTTGCCCTGCTGAAAGGCGACAAGCTCGCGGACGTGGTGCGGGCCGCCACGGAACTCGGTGCAGCCAGCATTCAACTGCTCCTGACGCAGCACGCCGAAGCCCGCGAAATCGGCGCTCAGAAACTTCAGCGCCTGCGCCGCATCGCCAGCGAAGCCGCCCGCCAGTCCGAACGCAGCGTCACGCCTGGCGTGCTGGAACCCGTGAAACTGGGCGCTTACCAGTGGAACGGCACCCTGGTCGTCGCGCACCCTGGCAGCTCCACGCTCCTCACTGACCTGCTCACCTGGGACGCTCCTTTGACCGTCCTGAGTGGCCCGGAAGGCGGCCTGTCCGGGGCGGAAATGCAGGACTTACTGGCACAAGGCGCAAAAGCCGTCACGCTCGGCCCGCGTATCCTGCGCGCCGAAACTGCGCCCCTCGCCCTGCTGGGTGCGATAGCCGCCACGGGGTATTAAGGGCAAAGGGGGAGAGCCAGAACGATCTCGCCCTGTGTTTTTCTGGGATTCAAAACGCCCCAGCCACTTCAGTGGTGCCTTTCCAGTTCCTTTTGCGCCAGGGCGGCCAGGGCGTCCCGCGCCGGGCTGGGCGGCAGGGTTTCGAGGGCCTGCACGGCGTTCTGGGCGCGGCGGCGGATTTCGCTGCGGGTCAGGGTCATGATGTCGTGCCGCTGCGCCAGGTCACGCACACGCTGGACGTCGCTGGCCTGGTTGGCGTGGCGTTCCAGGATCTCGCGGATCTCGTCGCCGTCCGGGGTGTCCATCAGGGCCAGCAGGGGATAGGTGGCTTTGCCTTCGCGCACGTCGCTGCCGACAGGTTTCCCGAGTTTGGCCTCATCGCCCAGCAGGTCGAGCAGGTCGTCCTGAATCTGGAAGGCCATGCCGTACTCCTGCCCGAAGGTGGCGAGGGCCTGCTGCCGGGGTGCTGGGGCGCGTAGCAGCAGCGCGGGACTGCTGGCGGCCAGTTCCACCAGGGCGGCGGTTTTGCCGTGAATGACCGTCCAGTAGTTCTCCAGGCTGTAATCGGCGTAGGAGGCCACCTGGAATTGCAGCACCTCGCCTTCGCAGATGACGGAGGCGGTTTGCCCGAAAGCGTGCGTCAGTTCGGACGAGCCGGGCATCTGCGAGAGCAGCATCAGCAGCCGCGCCAGCATGAAGTCCCCACTCATGACGCTGACCACGTTTCCGAAGCGTTTGAAGGCCGTCTGGTGGCCGCGGCGCGTGTCCGAATCGTCGATCAGGTCGTCATGCAGCAGGCTGGCCGAGTGCAGCAGTTCCACGCACGCCGCCAGGTCGACCACATCGGCCCAGCGCGGGTCACCTGAGTTCAGGCCCAACGCCTGCGCGGCCAGGAACACGATCAGGGGCCGGGTGCGTTTGCCGCCCGCCGTGACCAGGTCGTCGCCAATCAATTCGATGAACTCCACCCTTGACCGCAGAATCTCCCGCAAGCGATCATCGAAGGTCGCGTCGGGAACGGTCAGGGCATTTACGGCTGTCATGCGCAGAAGTATAAGGAAGGGCCGCCCCCGAAATGCGGGGCAAAGATACTGTTCCCGTACCCGCACCTGCGGCGCGCTTTTATCTTTGTCCCTCGCATCGCCGCGCTGAACATGCTAAAAAACTTGATTATGGAAACCGTCGTTGCCCTTTTCCCTGAACCCCGGCAGGCCCAGGCGGCCCTGCAGCACCTCCAGGCACGCGGCTTTGAACGCGAACACCTGGGTTTCAGCCTCAGCGATGTGGTGGCCGAGGAAGAACTGGCGCAGGCCAGCGGCATCAGCCCCGAGGCCGGCTTGCCCTCCGGCAGCGCCGGGGTCATCCGTGGCGCCATTCTGGGCGTCCTGGCTGGGCTGGCCCTGACCTTTCCGGTGTGGCTGCTGCTGCTGCTGATTCCCGAGACGCGCGTGTACGCGCACGGCGGCGTCATGGCGATGTGGTTCGGGGCCGTTACGGGGCTGATGCTGGGCGGCATGTTCGGGGCGCTGTCCGGCAGTGACCACGGCGACTACGTGAAACTGCTGCGCAGCATGGGCATTCCGGCAGCCCAGGCCGAGAAGTTCTACGACGGCCTGAAAAACGGTTATGTGATGGTCATCGCCCGCGACCAGGACGGCCGCCGCGCCGACGAGGCCCTGACCATCATGCGCCGCAACGGAGCGGTGCGCCTGGAAGACGCCCTGGGCGGTGGCCGCCTGCAAAGCGAACGCGGCACCTACGCCGACGTGAACTGAACCGGCGCTCGCACAGTCAAAAGCCTTGAAAACACTATCGAGCGGGGCGTTCCTGGTATTCGGGAGCGCCCTTCTTCAGGCCGGCCCGTCGCACACTTGAACGTGACCTTCTGCCAGCTTGCCTACCACCTGACCCGTTAGCATGACGGTTATGCGTCTTACAGCCCTGGTAAGTGGAACAGTGCAGGGGGTCGGTTACCGCAACTGGGTGCAACGTCACGCGCGTGACCTGGCCCTGCGTGGGTACGCCGAGAACCTCAGCGACGGTCGAGTGGAAGTCATTGCCGAAGGCACGGAAGCGAACCTGAAGCGCCTGCTGCACTGGTTGAAACGTGGCCCGCCCCACGCCCGCGTGCTGGGCGTGGAGACGCAGTACAGCGAAAGCACCGGCCTCACGGACTTTCACGTGTATTGACCGAATCCCCAAGGAACCGGAACCAAAAAGAAAAGGCCTCCCAGAACAGGGAGGCTCTTTCTTGAAGGGTGAACTTTACTTGCGGGCAGCCTGGGCGGCGTCCACCAGGGCCTTGAAGGCCTCGGGTTCACGGGCGGCAATGTCGGCCAGCACCTTACGGTTCAGGTCGATGTTGGCTTTCTTCAGGCCGCTGATGAACGTGCTGTAGTTCATACCGTGCAGGCGAGCGCCTGCGTTGATACGCTGAATCCACAGGCGACGGAAGTCACGCTTCTTGTTGCGGCGGTCGCGGTACTCGTAGGTGGCGGCGTTCAGCAGGGTCTGGAAGGCGTTGCGGTACTGCTTGCTGCGGCTGCCCCAGAAGCCCTTGGCGCGCTTCAGGACTTTCTTGTGACGGCGGCGGCGGACGATCCCGGTCTTGGCGCGCGGCATTTATTTCCCCCCCAGCATCAGTTTCATGCGCTTCCACTCGGGCTTGGCCAGCACGAAGCCTTTGCCTTTGCCGCTGATTTCCGCGCCGCTCTTGCCGGTGTTCTGGTGGCGTTTACCGCTCTTGAACGCCATGACCTTGCCAGTCCCCGTGATTTTCACGCGGCGCTTGGCCATTTTCAGGGTCTTCATCTTGGGCATGTGGCCCTCCTTTGTTAGTCCAGTCGCCACCCGGTCTGGGCGCTCCTGTCTGGGGTGCGGGCCGCTTCACCCTGCCGTGTTGGCACGAGAAGCCGTTGGTCGCCCTGCCCCACTTGACCAAGCAAGCACTATACGTGAGTTCAGCGCAGGGGGTCAAGCTTGCCGGAAGTAGAGCTGCTCACTGAGTTGCCGCGGGCCGTTCCTGTCGAAGATGCGGCGCATGGCGTGGTTCTCGCTAGGTGTTCCGCCCCCGTGCATCTCAAATTGCTCAGCGGCAAGGGTCAGCAGGTGGGCGTGCAGGCGCGTGCCATAGCCCTGCCGACGGTAGTCCGGGTGCACACCGATCAGGTCTATTCCAGCATACCCGGGCCGTCCACTGGGGCCGGCAGCGCCCAGAGCGACGGGTTCACCTGCGTCACTGGTCAGCATGACGAGCGTCCAGTCAGGCTGTAATTCCCAGCCTCCGCGCCCCAGTTCACTCAGCAGTCGGCGCAGGGCTGGGCTGTCCAGCGTGGCCTGGTCGACCTTCTGCGCCCCAGCGTCAAGCCGGATCGGGAGTCTGGAGAGTGCCGTTTCATAAACGACCTGCGAATCGTCCAGCACCCACCCGGCCGCTTCGGCAGGAGCGGCGTCCAGAGGCACCAACTGGCTGTCCAACACCAGTTGCTGTGGGGGCTGGCCGGACACCAGTTCTTTCAGGTGCTTCAGAAACGCCGCGACGTGTGCTGCTGGAGTGTCGGCCCGGTAGCGCGGAAACAGCGGAATTTCTGGGCGGGCGGTCAGGTTGACCACCCCCTCTACGCCACGCTCGGAACGCAGCAGCCAGAAACGGTCGGCGCTGGTTTTGCCCTCGGCCACGCGCTTTTGCAGGGCGGGGAGTCGCCGCGCGGCGTCCGCCGGGTCGTGCAGGGCATAAATGTCGCTGAGGGTGGCGGGGGTGGCCTGCTCAATGTGGTAGGTGTTCAAGAGTGGTGACCTCGGGTGGCAGGTCACCGGAAAAACGCCTGAAAAGTCAACTCAACTCAAGGGACGGTTTCCGGTGACCCGGAGACGGACGAACAACTCGGCACGGTTCAATGGGCTTTCAAACATAAGGCCTCCCTTTGCTGCGCGTCTTTCTACACTTTGCGGTGACCACGACGCGGGCACTTTTGGCGTTGCCGGTCAGAGTAATCGCCCTGGCACGCAAGGGCCATACGCCAGCTGGCTTACGGCCTGTTCACCCGGCTTGTTCCACGCCCGGCAGGTCGTGGCGGTATTCGCCGGTTTCCAGAAAATGCCGGAGTTTCAGGACGCTGTTGCGCACGTAGCGGGGCTGCATGGCGCGGATTTCGGCGGTGGTGTTCACCAGCACGTCATTCAGCAGCACAAGGTTGCGCCCGGCCACGATGCTTTCGTAGTCCAGCGGCGTGTAACTGGGGAGCGGCGCCTGGGCCGCGTAGCCTTCCAGCAGGGCGGCTTCCAGTTCCGCGGCGGGGCGCAAGTAATACGCCGAAATGGCCAGGTCTTGCAGGGGAACCCCCAGGCCACAGTCGTCGAAATCGAACACGTACAGTTTTCCCCTGGCCCACTTCAGGTTCCACCCGTGTAAATCGGCGTGCAGGGGCCGGGGAACTTCACGCCTGAACAGGTTCGTCAGGACTTCTTCCACGCGCCGGAAGGTTTCATCCAGCACTTCGTGCCGCTCGGCGGTCAGGAGTTCGTGATCTCCGGTCAGGTGATTCGCGGAGTCCATCAGGGGGTGGTGCAGGCTGCTGAGGGCCGCGCCCGCCGGTAAAGGCCAGTTCAGGGCGTGCCCGTGCAGCAGGGCGGCGGCCCGCCCCACCTCGCGCCACTGCGCCGGGGTGGCCTCGTCGCCCAGATCGCTTCCGGGCAGCCACGAGAACAGCGCCACCGGCAGGTCGCGTTGCAGGTCGCTGCTCCAGATGTGTTGCAGCAGTGAACCGTCGGCCAGCGGCACGGGCGTGGGCACGCGCAGGGCCGTGTCCGCGCTCAGCGCCGCCAGCCACGCCATCTCCGCCGCGATCTGCTCGGAACTGCGGCGTGAATTCACGTTGATGCGCAGGGCAAACTTCTGTCCGTCCTGGGTATCGACCCGGAAGGTCGTGTTGAAACCGTGGTTCAGCAGCCTCAACCGCCTGACCTGAAAAGGGTAGGCCCGCAGGGCGCTCAGGGCCGTTTCCCGCAGGCGGGCCACCTGACGGCGCCCAGTGAGTTCAGCAAAAGACATGCCGGTAGCTTAGGTTCCCGGCTGCTAAGGGCGAATGTGCCAGATGGCTTAAGCGAAGAAGGGGGAATATGGGAACGCGGGCCACCCGTGAAGGTGAACCCGCGTCTGCGCTGCACCTGGGCGAGTCGCTTACTCGATGTCGTCGGGCAGGTCGGCGTTCGTATACACGTTCTGGACGTCGTCCAGTTCTTCCAGATACTCGACCAGGGTCAGGAGTTTGCGGGCGTCGTCGCCACTCACCGCCACGGTGTTGCTGGGCAGCATGGTGATCTGGCCACTTTCCACGTTGAAACCCGCGGCGCCCAGGGCGTCCTGCACGGCGTACAGGTCGTTCGGGGCGGTGCTGATTTCCAGGCCGTCCTCGGATTCCTGAATGTCCTCGGCGCCGTTCTCGATGGCGACTTCCTGCGCCTTCTCGCTGGTGTCTTGCAGCAGCAGGACGCCTTTTTTCTCGAACTGCCAGGCCACGCTGCCGCTGTTGCCCATGCTGCCGCCGCGCTTGTTGAACACGCTGCGGATGTCGGCCACGGTGCGGTTGACGTTGTCGGTCAGCGTCTCGATGAAAATGGCGGTGCCGCCGGGGCCGTAACCTTCGTAGGTCTGCTCCTTGAAGTCGGCGGCGCCTTCGCCCGCCCCCACCGCGCGCTTGATGGCGTTGTCGATGTTGTCCACCGGCACCGTGTCGGCCTTGGCGGCGGCAATGGCGTTTTTCAGGCTGAGGTTGCCCGCCGGGTCACCGCTGCCGCCTGAACGCACGGCGGCCTGAATGGCGCGAATGTGCTTGCTGTACATCGCGCTGCGTTTCTTGTCGTTGGCTCCCTTTTTGCGCTTGATCTGCGCCCACTTGCTATGACCGGCCATGTTTCCACGTTCTCCTGTTCATGAAATTGCGCCCACTCGCAGCAAACGGACACCGGGGGCGCGGAATTGACGGGCCATTCTAGCGCCCCGAAGCGGGGCCTGTCTCAGGGCAACAGTTCTCAGGGCAACAGGTGCAGTTGCGCCCGCAGGGCCGCCGTGTCCACCTGCTCGGCGGTGATTTCCATGAACACCGTGTCGAAGCGCTCGTGCCCCAGACGCACGGTGCCCCGGCGCCGCCCGAACTCCTGAAACCCGACTTTCTGGTAGGCGCGGATGCCCCGCGTGTTGAACGAGAACACCCGCAGCATGATGTTGTGCAGCCCCAGGTGAAACACGCCGTACCCGGTCATCAGGCGCACCGCCTCGGAACCGTAGCCGCCGCTCCAGCAGGCCGGGTCGTGAATGCTGACGCCCAGTTCCGCCGTGCCGTGACGGTGGTTGATGTCGCGCAGGTCGATGCCGCCCAGCAGGCGACCATCCGCCACATCGTAAATCCCGAAGGTGACCTGCCCCGCGCTGCTTTTGCTGATGGACTCGAAGTAGGCGCGTTCGTCCTCCAGGCTGTAAGCCTGCCCGGAGCCGCCGAGGTAGGTGGTGAGCTCCAGGTTGCTGAAAAACCGCGCCAACTCGGGAATGTCCTCCTGGCGCAGGCGTGCCAGAACAACTTTTTCTCCTTGCAGGGCCGGATGAAGGGTGGTCATGTCGCCCGACAGTATGGCCCGGTGTACCCTCACCAGGTGCTTCTCGTGACGACCGTATTGCTGTGGGCTGGCTTTGCTGGACACCGGCCTGCTTCGGCCTTCGGGGGCATGTGCCCTGGCACGGAAAGAAATATACTCAGCTCGTATCAACAAGTCCGAGACCTCATCGGCAACAGGGTGCTTTGTCCGTCTGGGCAGCCCTGGGCGCCTCTGTCGTGTCGGCACGCCAGATTCTGAAGGTGAAAAGGAGTCAACATGGCCGTGGTTATAGGAGTGCTAGGCAGTCCCGATCCCGCCGAACGGCGCACCCCCATGGTGCCGGACGTGGCGAAGAAACTGCGGGCACAGGGGGCGGAAATCGTGATGCAGCGCGGCGCAGGGGCGGGAGCGTACCTGAGCGAAGCGGATTTCCCGGACGTGCAGTGGGTGAACAGCGCCGATGAGGTGCTCGCCAGGGCCGACATGCTCTGGACGCTCAGCCCACCCGAAAACGCGACCCTGGCGCAGTTGAAGCCAGGGTCAGTCGTTGTGGGGTTGTTGCAACCGTACAGCAGCGCCGAGCGCGTGCAAATGCTGCGTGACAGGAACATCACCGCGTTTGCCATGGAACTTTTACCCCGCATTTCCAGGGCGCAGAGCATGGACATCCTCAGTTCGCAGGGGGCCGCTGCCGGCTACCAGTGCGTGCTGATCGCGGCGGCCTTCTGCCCCAAATTCTTCCCGATGCTCACTTACGCGGCCGGCACCATTCGCCCGACCCGCGTGCTGATGATCGGGGCGGGTGTGGCGGGCCTCCAGGCCATTGCCACCGCCAAACGCCTGGGGGCCATGGTGGAGGGGTACGACGTGCGCCCCGAAACCAGGGAACAGGTCGAGTCCCTGGGCGCAAAATTCGTGGACACGGGCGTCAGTGCGGCCGGAACAGGCGGGTACGCCCGCGAACTCACCGACGAGGAAAAAGCCCAGCAGGCCGTGAAACTCGGGAAAGCGGTGGCGCAGGCCGACGTCCTGATCACCACCGCAGCCGTGCCGGGTAAACGCGCGCCCCTCATCATTACTGCCGATATGGTGCGCGGCATGAAACCCGGCGCCGTGGTCGTGGACATGGCCGCCGAGACTGGTGGGAACGTCGCTGGCACCCTGCCGAACCAGGACGTGTGGGCGGGGGGCGTGCGCATCATCGGCCCGGTGAACCTGCCCAGCAACATGCCCGTTCACACGTCCGAGATGTTCTCGAAGAACCTCTACAACTTCATCAGCCCTTTCATCAAAGACGGCGTCCTGGCCCTCGACGACACCGACGAGGTGCTGACGGGCGCGACCCTCACGGCCAATGGCGAAGTGAAGCACCCAGGCGTGAGACAGGCACTGGGGCTGTAAGGCAGGTATGGCATTCGCTTTTGGCTTTTCACCCCTCCGGCCCTGCGGGCCACCTCCCCTTAAAAGGGAGGCAGGGGGTAGTTCTCGGCTCCCATTCAAGGGGAGCTGTCAGCGAAGCTGACTGAGGGGTCGCTTTTTTACCGAAGGAGAAAAAAATGAATGACTTCTTCTACATCTACATTTTCATGCTGGCGGCGTTCACCGGCTATGAGGTGATTTCGCGTGTTCCGGTGATTCTGCACACGCCTCTGATGTCCGGGTCTAACTTCGTTCACGGGGTGGTGCTGGTCGGGGCGATGTATGCGCTGGGTCACGCGCAGACCCCCTTCGAGCAGGCCATTGGGTTTTTCGCGGTGCTGCTGGGGGCGGCGAACGCGGCGGGCGGCTACGTGGTCACGGAACGCATGCTGGGCATGTTCAAGACCGAGAAGAAAGCACCCGCCAAACCCGTCCCTGCGGGCGAGAAGGTGAAGTGACATGGAAGGACACGCCTGGACTGGCGTCGACTGGATCATCAACCTCGCCTATTTCATCGTCGCCGTCCTCTTCATCCTGGGCCTGAAGGCCATGTCCAGCCCGGTCACGGCCCGCAAAGGCATCCTGTGGGCGGGCGCCGGCATGATTCTGGCGACCCTGGTGACCTTCCTTTACCCGGTGGCCACCAGCGTCAATTACCTGCTGATGCTGCTGGCCATCGTGATCGGTGGGGGCGCGGCGTGGTACCTGGGCAAGGTCGTGAAGATGACCGATATGCCGCAGATGGTCGCCGTGTACAACGGCATGGGAGGTGGCGCGGCAGCCGCGATTGCGGCGCTGGAATTTGCCCGCGGCGTGGTCAGCGGCCCGGTCATGACCACCCTGGCGGTGCTGGGGTCGTTGATCGGGGCGGTCGCCTTCAGCGGCTCGATCATCGCCTTTCTGAAACTCCAGGGCACCATGAAAAAGTCCCTTAAGATCCCCGCGCAGAACATGGTCAACGGCGTACTTGCCCTGGTCACGCTGGTGCTGGGCCTGCTGATCATCTTCACCGGGCCCAACCCGGTGTTTCTGGTGCTGTTCTTCCTGCTGGCGCTGCTGCTGGGCGTGCTGGTCGTGGCGCCCATCGGCGGGGCGGACATGCCGGTGGTGATCTCGCTCCTGAACGCCTTCACGGGCCTCGCGGTGGGCATGGAAGGGTACGTGCTGCAAAACCCGGCGCTGATCATTGCCGGGATCGTGGTGGGGGCATCCGGTCTGCTGCTGACGCAACTGATGGCGAAAGCCATGAACCGCGCCATTACGGGCGTCATCTTCACGCCCATCACCGGGGAAGCGCAGGCGGGCGCGGGCGGCCCGCAGGGCACCATGAAGGAAGTCGGCCCGATGGACGCCGCCGCCATGATGCGCTACGCCCAGAAAGTCATCATCGTGCCGGGGTACGGCATGGCCGTCGCGGGCGCACAGCACAAGGTCTGGGAGATGAGCAAACTGCTGATCGACCAGGGCGTGGACGTGAAATTCGCCATCCACCCCGTCGCCGGACGGATGCCCGGCCACATGAACGTGCTGCTGGCCGAGGCGGGCGTGCCCTACGATCTGATCCTCGACCTGGAAGAAATCAACGCCGAATTTCCGCTGACCGACGTGGCCCTGGTCATCGGCGCGAACGACGTCGTGAACCCCGTGGCGCGGCACGACAGGAGCAGCCCCATCTACGGCATGCCGATCCTGGACGCCGATAGGGCCCAGCAGGTCATCGTGAACAAACGCGGCAAAGGCGCCGGGTACAGCGGCATCGAAAACGAACTGTTCTTTCAGGAGAACACCGGCCTGCTGTACGGCAGTGCCCAGCAGGCCATCGCGGAAGTCATCACCAACATCAAGGCCCTGGGCTAAGGTGGGGCGCCACCGGGGCTCAAAGCAGAAACGTCTCCAGGTCTGAGGACACTGACCTGGAGATGTTTGGTGGGGGGACACGTTGACCCGCCCAGGCGCTCTAGCCTGCCGGTCATGAAGTGGCTGACTGCTGTTCTCCTCGCCATTGCCGCCGTGCTGGCTGGTCTGCTCGTGTACCGGAGTAGGGTTCCGCCTGCGCTGAGCGGTGGAACGGCCATTGACACTCCGGTCAGTCTACCCGCCCTGAAACTGGTGAACGATCACGGCAAGGCCACCACCCTGGCCGCGTCCGATGGGCGAATGAGGCTGGTGTTTTACGGGTTCGTGCACTGCCCGGACGTTTGCCCCACGACCCTGGCCAGCCTGAAGAACACTTACGAGGGCCTGACGCCCGAGCAGCAGAGCAAGGTGCGCGTGCAGTTCATTTCCGTCGACCCGGTCGTGGACACGCCCCAGCTGGTGCGCGAATACCTGAACCGCTTCGACCCGGCGTTCACGGGGCTGACCGGAACGAACGAGGCCGTCAACGCCGCGGCGAAAGCCATGTTCGTGGGCCTGGTGGATAACCGCCCGGCCACTGACCACAGCGGCCACGAGAGTCACGCCGCCGCCAGCCCGGACGCTGACCACGGCGATAAGGGCACCAGCGCGACCGAGGCGGCCCTCATCCACGGCGATCAGGTCAGCATCGTGACTGCAGACGGCAAATTTGTGCGTGTTTACAACAACACCGAGGCCCTCGACGGCACCCTGAAACACGACCTGCCCGCGCTTATCAGCAAGTACGGCAGTTGAGAAGCGGGGAAATGTGGTCGCGTTGCCTTAGCCGTTTGCCAGCATGCCGGGCGTGACGGGTTGCTTCAGCAGCTCCCCGAAGCCCGCCTGGCCTTTGTGCTCGACGTACTTTTTCACGAGGGCCTGACCGACCGAGTAGGTGTACACGTACCCCCGGTGGTGCCGAATAAAGCTCAGGCTGTGGCGGGCACGTTCCTCGTTGACGGCGTTGTAGTGTTTCAGGAACTTCACCACGTCGTCCTCGTTGCTGCCGTCCTGATACAGCATCACGGCGGCCGTGCCGGACACATGCTTGATGTCCTCGCGGGCTTTCGTGGCCTGCAGGAAGGCCAGGATGTCCTGCGGGTCGAGGCCTGCCACCTGCGCCAGTTCGCCGGTCAGCCACGCCTGCACCTCTTCTTCGGGCATGACCAGATCGAGGGCGTTGGTGGCGATGCCCTCGGCAATCACGGACTGCGGCGAGTACAGCAGTTGCAACTGGTGCTCCTGCCAGCCGTGCCCGCGCACCAGTTCGGTTTCCTTGTGGGCGTTCTCGGTGTGGTGGCCGGGATAGCCCTCGTGGGCCAGCAGCCCAGGCAGACCGGGCAGCGCCACGGGAAAGTCGGTGTTGATGTCGATGCGGCTTTGCAGGTTGCCCAGCGGCCAGTTGTACCCACCCCAGGGTTTATCGGTCACCAGGTGAATGGTGAAGTTCTCGCCCGCGGGCAGGCCATACAGGTCGGCGGTGCGGCGGCGTAACTCGTGCAGGATGGGTTCAGCCACGCGCAGCACGTCGGCGTTGTCGAGCGTGACCCGGTCCCGCAGGCGCTCCAGCCGCTCAGTCGCGGAACCTGTGCCGGGCAGGGCGTCCTCGAAGGCTTTCAGGGCGGCATCGAGTTCGTCGAGCGGCGCCGTGAGAGGATCGATGTCATAAATGCCGCGCACTTCCTCCGCGAACGGCATTTTTTCTCCAGTGAGGAGGCGGGCGTGGGTGCGCATGGCCTGGCCCTGCGTGCGAAGCCACTCGCGCCGCCCTGCGTCCGGAACATCCTCGACGTGTTTCAGGAAGTCCTGCGTTTCTTGCAGCAGTGCCGCCGGGGCGCGCCGGGTTCTGTCGGCCCACTGCGGCGGGCCGCTGTAACCGTCGATGAAATGCTGGACGTGCGTGTCGATGCCGTGGGCCAGTCGAACGTAACGCTCTGCAATGTTCATGTCAGGAGCATACAGGCTGTGCGCGGACTGGCTCAGGGGTTCCTCATGGAATCCGGGTTTTTTCAGAGGGCCGCTTCCGTCACAATAACCGCATGAAGTTAGTGAACCTGACGCGCAAGCAACTTCGGATTACCGGGGCCGCCTTCGCCCTCTCGGCAGGTCTGGTCGCCTGTGGCAACAACGACAGCACCTCCACCCCCATCAGCGACGGGCGCTACAACGTCACCGTGAACTTCACCGGTGTCAGCGGCAAGCAGACCATCACGGTCAAGGCCGCCAGCGGCACCACCGAAACGGCCAACGGCACGTACACCATGAACAGTGGCGGCATTCTGCACCTGGTGCCTGGCACGTACACCATCTCCATGCCCACCATCGGCGGCAAGACCCCCACCGCCCAGACCGTCACGGTCATCAACGCGGCCCAGACCATCACCTTCGCTTACTGAACCGGTGGCCAGATGCCCGTGGACACCCCACGGTCAATAACTTGAAACCCTCTGCGAGTCATTCCGCAGAGGGCTTTCCAGTTATTCCGGCAATTAAGCCAGCAGACCCTTGGGGCCGTGCAGGGTGTTTTCCACCACTTCCGTGACTTCGGCCTCGAAGCGGCGCAGATGCTCGCGCAGCCTGTCCAGCTCCAGCACGTTCAACTCCGGCAGCCACAGCACCGAGCGCCCCAGCACCGCGAAGGTCAGCGGCGCGTCCGGGTCGTCCTCCTCGGGTTCCACCGGATCCAGGTTCAGTGACCCGTAATCCAGGCCCTGGTTCATCAGGTTCATGCCCATCAGAATGTCCGGCAGGCTGTCCTCCTCGACGTACAGGTCGAGATCCAGGTGCAGGCGCACGATTACGCCCCCCTGCAGGTCTTTCTCCGCGAACAGCGCCACGCGGGTGTCCCCGTGCTGCACCAGCGCCCCGTCCTCGACTGCTTCGACGGTAAGGCCGTTTTCTTGCAGGGACGCCATGATGCGCTGCAACTCCACTCGGTTAACCGTCATGGCGGGAGTATAAAGCGCCAACCGTGACGGAATTGCAATGGCAGGCAGCAACGAGGCGGGTGGGCTGTGGGCTTCAGGTTAAGGAAAAAGGTTTTTTGTCAGGCGTGGTACACCCAGACTTCCTGCTCTTCGTGCCAGGTGCGGTAAAGCTGCCCCAGCAGCCGCAGGTGTTCCAGGTGGGCCAGGGTTTCGGCCAGGGCAAAGCGCCGCCCGCTGGTGTTCAGGTCACGCGGAAACATCGCGTGCGACAGGGCGTAGGCGCTGCGCGGTTCCTTGCCTGCCTCAAGCTTCATGAAGTCCAGCCGCTCGTGGTGGTGTGACCGCAGTTCACGGGCGCGGGCCTGCACGCCGCCCATGACCGGGCCGTGATGCCCCACCACCGCGCGCTCGGGGTTCAGGGCTTCGAGTTTGCCCAGCGTCTGCAGATAATCGCCCAGCGGATCCGGGCGCGTGTAGGCGTACAGGCCCACGTTGGGGCTGATGCGCGGCAGGATGGCGTCCCCGGCAATCAGGGTGCTGTCCTCGGCGTTCCACAGGCCCAGGTGACCGTCGGCGTGGCCGGGCAGCCACAGCACTTCCCAGTCCTTGCCGGAGAGGGACACGTGCTGACCCTCACGCAGCGGCGTAATGCGGCTGGCCGGCTGCACGCGCGGGTTTTCACCGGTCAGCCCCGCCAGGAATTCGTCCGGCAGGCCGTGGTCGCGGAAGTGTTTGACGTGGCCCGGTAACCACTCCTTGAGCATGTGCCAGTAGCGCTCGCCCCGCCCGATCTCCACGTCCAGCATCAGCACGTTCGCGCCGCTGCGTTCCTCGATGACGCCCGCCAGCCCGTAGTGATCCGGGTGGTGGTGCGTGATGACCAGCTGATCCACGTCCGACCAGTGCCGCCCCAGCGCCGCCAGGCCGTCCTCCAGCGCCTGCCGGGCCTCCGGGGTATCCAGGGCGCAGTCCACCAGGCTCAGCGGCCCGCCGCGCGGCGCGTCCAGCAGCACCGTGACCGTTTTCATGGGGTAGGGGATAGGCACCTGAAGGGCGTACAAACTGCCCAGCACAGGCGTCAATTCGGCAGCCGGCAAAGTCATTCAACGAGCCTACACCCACACGCCACGCCGGGAACGTCAGCGGGAAGACAAGGCAAAGCAGCAATGCGGTGAGCCTGCCGCTAAGCTTCCCCCAGTCCCTCCGCGCTTTTTTCAGGGGTCGGCCTTTCAGGCTAATCCGTGTCGCCAGCGAGGCGGCTGAAAACAGCGGTTTACCGCCCCGTACAAACGAAAGTGGGCTGGCCGCTGCAGGTCACCGTGGCGACGCCGTCCTGCCAGACTTCCACCACCGCCCCCGAGGAGTTCAGCGCGGGTTTTCCCGGCGTCGTCACGGGCACCACCGTCACGCTGACCGGCCCGACGGGCACGCGGGCGCTGACGCTTCGGCCGCTGCCGATGTGCCGACCCTGCACGAACACGTTGGCCTCGACACTGCTGCTCACCACCACCGTACCCAGGGCGGGGCGCAGGTGCGCGTACACCGGCGTGCTGGTGCCGGGCGTGACGGTCACGTCCTGCACCCAGCGCTCGAATCCGGGGCGCTGCACCTTGACTTCCACGTGGCCGGCCGGGACATCGCGCACAGTCAGGAAGGGCGTGTGGCCCACCGCCTGACCGTCCACCGTGACGGTCGCGTCGGGAACGTTCGACTGGATGGTCAACTCCCCGAACGGGGCCACCCGGTATGTCGTGGACGCCACGTTGTAACCGCCTGCCGGCAGGGTCTTCGCGGCAGCTTCCACCACCTCTGAAACGCCCTTGACGCTGGTGACGCCCCGCGCGGCCTGGAGGTTCAGGGGTTCCACGCTGGCGACCGTGAAGAGTTGCACGGCGAAGAGTTGCCTGGGGTCTGGCATGGGCGGAAGAGGAAGCTCCACGGTGGTGCCGCCCGGCACCTGCACGGGCTCCAGCACGCTGGCCCCCAGGGGCACGCTGCCCCAGCTACCGTTATTCAAGGGCAGGACGATCACGCTGACGAAAGCGTTTTTATCCGTGCGTACCGCCAGCGCCTGCGGCCCCGGGGTGCGGTACACGTCGCGGCGCAGCGAACTTTGCACCAGGCCTGGCCCGGCGGGTTGCGCCGCCACCTTTACCAGCGCGCCGCGCTGCGCCTGCAGGGGCGCGGGCAGGCAACTGCTCAGGAGCGCCATGCCCAGCGCCAGTCCCACGAACTTTGTGCCCATCCTGTGTTTCATTGCCTTCCTCCAGACTGGCCTGAACCATCCCCCATGTTCTTGGCAGCTTCTCCAGTGCTGTTCGTCCCAGATCCAGGGAGAAGCACGAAGAACTCCTGTCGCTTTATCACAAGCCGCTGGACTGACCGGCCACTGACTGCTTGAATATTCAGCTACTCCCAGAGGCCGCCGGGTGGGAAGCGGCGCAGGGCACGCCACAGCTACGCGCTTACGTTTCTGCGGGTTCCGGCAGGGCCTGCGGCGTCACGCTCAACCCCGCCTCGTCCTGCGCCCACGTCATGAAAGCGTTCAGGCCGCGCGCGAACATCACCGGGCGTTTCTCGCGTTTTCCCAGTTTGCGGGTTTTTCCCGTCTTCTCGTTGATTTCCACGGGCAACTCCGGCACCAGCGCCCAGTTCACGTTCATCGGCTGAAAGCCCTTCGGGTTGGCGCTGGCCAGGTAACGCACCAGGCCGCCCAGCATCGACTCGGCCGGGGGCGTCAGGGGTTGCAGGCCGCGGGCCAGCCGCGCCGCGTTGGTGCCCGCCAGCCACCCGGTCGCGCTGGATTCCAGGTAGCCCTCGGTGCCGGCCAGGACGCCCGCCACCAGCTTGGTGGGGTCGGCTTTCAGTTGCAGGGTGCTGTCCAGCACGGCCGGGGCGTTCAGGTACGTATTGCGGTGCATCACGCCGTACCGCACGATTTCGGCGTTCTGAAGGCCGGGAATCAGGTGTACCACTTCCTTCTGGTCGCCCCACTTCAGGCCGGTCTGGAAGCCCACCAGCGACCACATGCGCCCCTCGCGGTCTTCCTGGCGCAGTTGCGCCACGGCGTAAGGCCAGCGCCCGGTGCGCGGGTCATCCAGGCCCTTGGGCGACATGGGGCCGAAACGCGGGGTGTCCACGCCGCGCCGCGCTATTTCCTCGATGGGCATGCACCCCTCGAAGAACTCCAGTTTCTCCCAGTCGTGCGGCGTGTGGGTGCGGGCCTGCTCCAGCGCCCCGAAAAACCGCAGGTACTCTTCTTTGGTAAACGGGCAGTTGATGTAATCCGCCGACTGGTCGTAGCGCCCCGCCCGCCACGCCACCGTCAGGTCGATGCTGTCCACGTCGATCACGGGCGCCGCTGCGTCGTAGAAACTCAGGCGTTCACTGCCGGTCAGCCGCGCTACGTCCTCCGCCAGCGCCTCCGAGGTCAGCGGCCCTGAAGCGATCACCACCAGGCCCTCCGGGATGACGCTGACCTCGCCCTCCACCACCTCGATCAGCGGGTGTTCACGGATCAGCCGCGTGACCCGCGCGCTGAACTCCTCGCGGTCGACCGCCAGCGCATTGCCCGCCGGGACTTTCGCCGCGTCCGCCGACCCCACGATCGCCGCGCCCACCGAGCGCATCTCCGACTGCAGCAGGCCCTTGCTCTGCTGAATCCCCTCGCCACCCAGGCTGGTGGAGCACACCAGTTCCGCGAAATTCCCGGTGCGGTGGGCCGGCGTCATCCGGGCCGGACGCATCTCGTAAAGCCGCACCCGCACGCCCTGACCCGCCGCCGCCAGGGCCGCCTCGGAACCCGCCAGGCCCGCACCAATCACGCTTACCACAGGAACATCACTCATCGTCCGGCAGTGTACGGGTTCGGCCGCTCAGGCGCAGGGTGACCCGCCACCATCCTGATCCCTTTGCCCGCCGGGCGAACGTTCCTGAACCGCCCTGCCGTGAGTCGCTGCGTGCCGTTCAGAGGTGTTAAATCGCTTACATCCGTAATGCATTGGTAATGCAGCGCCGGATAGTGGCGCCTATGTCCAGTCCATCCATCATCATCATCGGGGCCGGGATCGGGGGCCTGACCCTGGCCCGCACCCTGCTGCTGCACGACCTTCACATCGAAGTGTACGAAGCGCAAGCCCACCTGCAAGCCCCTGGCGGCGGCCTGATCGTGCCGCCCAACTCGGCCCGCATCCTGGAACGGCTGGGCCTGCGCAGCGTCTTTCAGAACGGCGTTTCCCTGCGCCGCATGCAGATCATCGACGCCGTGAACGGCCAGGCGCTGTACGTCCGTGACCAGCACGAGGTGGAACGCCAGCAGGGCCGGGGTCTGTGGGCGGTGTCGCGCAGCGTCCTGCAGGCGGGCCTGCTGGAAAAACTGCCACCCGAGGTGCTGTCCCTGCAACACCGCCTGGACACCGTGCAGGAGCGTGGACACGAGTCGTATCTGTCGTTCACCAACCGCCGCCATGTGATCGGTGACCTGATCGTCGGCGCGGACGGCGCCCAGTCGCGCACCCGCGAAATCCTTTTCCCGCACGTGCAACTGCAACCCACCGGGCAGACGGCCGTGCGTGGCGTTCTCGCCGCCCGCCTGCCCGCCAGATACGAGCAGAGCTTCACCGAATTCTGGGGTGTGGGGCAGCGCTTCACCTGTTTTCCCATCAATGACCGCGAAGTGTACTGGCACGCCGTGCTGAAATCCGGGGATGTGTCCCCCACAGTCACGATCCCGCAACTCGCGCAGGCCTATGAAAGCTTCCCCGCGCCGGTTCAGGCCCTGATTCAGGAAACGCCGGAGGCCGCCATGATCGTTACCCCCCTGCGCGACCTCTCGCCCCTGCCCGAATGGACGAAAGGCAACGTGGTTCTCCTGGGCGACGCCGCGCACGCCACCAGCCCCAACCTGGGCCAGGGAGCCGCGCAGGCCATCGAGGACGCCGCCACCCTGGCCGACCTGATCGCCACCGAAAGCGACGTTCACCAGGCGGCCCGGCGCTTTCAGCAGCGCCGCGAACACGTGGCCAATGCCGTCGTGGCCCGCTCGCGCCAGATGGGACAGCTCGGGCAGGTGGGCGGTGCGGGCCGCTGGTTCCGGAACATGACCCTGAAAGTCAACCCGGATCTGGCCCGTAGCCGCATCGAGGCTTTCTACGACGAACGTTGACCCAGCGTGCCCTCAGCGTTCCGGCGTGCCCCCCAGACTGAATTTCACGCGCGACAGCCCCTCGTACAGCAGGGTTTTCAGGGCGTACAGGCGGTCTTCGGGTGTCGGCAGGGTTTCGTCAAAGAGGATTTCCGGCGCGGGGACGCTCACGACCTGCACGCCGTAAGCCCTGAAGATCCCCGCTGCCCGGCGCGAGTGGCTGGGGGACGTGACCAGCAAAACCCTGTTCCAGCCGCGTATCCTGGCGTACTCGCCAACTCTGCTCGCCTCATCCCGCGTGGTGGTCACGTTGCGCAGGGTCAGCACCTGCGGCCCACCCGTGGGGTACAGGCGGCGAATGTACTCGCGTTCCAGCACGCTCATTTTCGGGCAGTTCGCCGCGCCGATCAGGCCCGACTGCTCGGACACGGTGACCATGGGGGCGTACCCTTCCCGCCACAGCTGCAAGCCCATGATCAGACGTGTAAAGCTGCTGCTCGCCAGCGCCCGCGTGCCGCACTGCACCCCGCCACCCAGCACCACCACCGCGTCCGCCGGAACTGGCGTTTCCTTCAGCGTCAGGGCCGCCAGGGGGCTGCGCAAGATGGGCGTCATCAGGCACAGAAACAGCAGCGCGACCAGCACAGATCCACCCACCTGCAACAGTCGCCGCGCTGGGCGGTAAAGGCCCAGCAGGCCACAGACCGCCGTCAGCAGCAGCAGCAGGCCCGTCGTGGCCCGCACCCCACCGACAAAAGCCGCCAGCACCGACAACGCGCCGCCCAGCACCAACCCCGTCCACAAACCGCGCCACGGATGATTTCTGGGCGCAAGCGATTCGGGCACGTCACGAGTGTAAAGACGCCGCACAGGAAAGTCACGCCGACAAAACCCGGGGCAGCTGAAACTGCTCACGCCTGACGAGGATTCTGGTAAACCAGGGCTGAATCTGGTCTCAGGACAACCCCAGCGCCTCCCTCAACTGCGCGTGCGAGTGGACGATGTGGCTCACGCCGATGTCGCGCAGCCTCTTTTCATCGCCGGTGTGGATGTGGCTGCCAGCCAGGAAACCCCAGGTCGTGGCCCCTGCGGCGACTCCGGCAGTGGCTCCGGGCGCGCTGTCCTCGATGACCAGGCAATCGTGAATGGAAACGTTCAGTTGCCTGGCGGCGTACAGGTACAGGTCCGGGGCAGGTTTGCCAATTTTATTCGTCAGAGACGGATCGTAGGCGCGGCCCTGAAAGGCGGGAAGCAGCCCCGCACCTTCCAGCTTCATGAAGAGGCGGTTGTGCTGGCTGTTGCTCGCCACCGCGAACGGCAGGCCGGTACGCTTCAGGGCCGCCAGCGTTTCGGCAGCGCCCTCGATCACCGGAACCTCCTCGAAGGCCCGGTTGAACCGTTCGTCCAGCATGGGCAGAAAGTCCTCGGGGGCTTTCCAGCCGCGCTGTTCCTCCAGTTGTTGAAGAACCCCGCTGAAGCGTTGCCCGGCGGTCAGGCGCGTGATCTCCTGGCGCGTGAAATGCAGGTCATATCCGGCGAAAATTTCGGCCCACAGCGCCGTAATCGAGCTTTCCGTGTCGATCAGCACCCCATCGAGGTCAAAGAGAACAGCGGCGAAGGTCCGGGTGGGCATCAGGCGCCGGGCATCCAGTGAGGCTCGGCGTGTTTCAGCGCCAGCGTTTGTGCGGGTGCGGTCAGCCCGGCCGGCGTGTTCTGTTCGCCTTGCTCGGTGCGCGGCGTCACGAAGAAAAAGGCCAGGCCCAGCAGCACGTACACGGTCAGCAGCAGCACGCCCTCGAACCAGGTGGCCTCGCCGTCGCGGGTCACGGCGGACACGGTGATCGCCACCGCGACAATCGCCACCAGTTCCAGCGGGCTGGAGAACACCAGGTTCATGGGTTTGCCGATGAAGTAAGAAATCAGCACCAGCACGGGCGCGGTGAACAGGGCTACCTGAATGGTCGCGCCCACCGCGATGTTCATGGCCAGGCCGATCTTGCCCTGCCGCGCGAAGTAACTTCCGGCGATGTACTCCGCGAAGTTCCCCACCACCGCCAGCACGATGATGCCCAGGAAGAACGGGCTGAGGCCCAGTGTCTCGGACGTGGCTTCCAGGGCGCCGGACAGCATCTCGGACATCAGGGCGATCAGCAGGGTCGCCCCAACCATGACCGCGCCCGCCTGCCAGGTCGGCCACAGCGGGCCGCCGTGCCCATGCCCTTCAGTGTGCGCCGAGCCGTCCGTACCCTCGGCGTTCCCATGCTCATCAGCACTGTTCTCATCTGCAGTGTCGAGTGCGAACACGTCCTTGTGCGTCACCAGCGTGTACACCAGGTTCAGGGCGTACACCGCGATCAGCACCACCGCCACGCCCAGGCTCAGGTACTCGTCCAGATTGTTGCGGGCCGCGTCACTGGCCGCCGCGAAGCCGGGGAGGCGCTCGGTGTAATCGAACAGTGCCGGAATCAGCAGCGCGATAACGGTCAGGAACAACATGGAGTTGAGCTGTCCGGCGTTGTGATGACTGAACTTCTGCTGTTTGCGTCCCAGGCTGCCGATCAGAATGGCCAGGCCCAGCCCCAGCAGCGCATTGCCGATGATGGAACCGGTGATCTGCGCCTTCACCACGGTGGTGTTCCCGGCCATCAACACGAAAATGGCAATGATCAGCTCGGCCAGGTTCCCGAAGGTCACGTTCAGCAGCCCGCCGATGGTCTGCCCGGCCCGCTCCGCAACCTGCTCGGTGGCCTTCCTGAGCCAGTCGGCCAGCGGGATGATCGAGATCACCGAGGTCAGGAACACCCACAGCGGCGGGGCGTGAAACACGTGCTCCATCAGCAGGCTGACCGGAATGAAGATCAGCAGCAAATTCATCCACATGGGGCGCAGTGTAAAGCGTGAAACGTGCGGGCAGCAGAGAAAAACCGAGAGAGCAGAAAGAAGAAAGCCGGTCTCATCAAAAAGAAGGGCGCAGGCCCGTGCCCACGCCCCTCTGCTCTCCTGACGCCTACTCGCTTTCCCCGGCGCTCTCCACACTTTCCGGTTTCAGCAGCGGGAACAGCAGCACGTCGCGGATGCTGTCACTGTCGGTCAGCAGCATGGCCAGACGGTCCATGCCCATACCCATCCCGGCGGTGGGCGGCATACCGTACTCCAGCGCCAGCAGGAAGTCCTCGTCCTGCTCGTGCGCTTCGTCGTCGCCGGCATCACGGCGGGCGGTCTGGGCCTCGAAGCGGGCACGCTGATCCAGCGCGTCGTTCAACTCGCTGTAGATGGGCGCCAGCTCGAAGCCGGCCACGAACAGGTCGGCGCGTTCGGCGAGGTTCTCGCGGCTGCGGTGCTTTTTCACCAGCGGGCTGATCGCCAGCGGGACATCCACCACGAAAGTCGGGTCGACCAGCTCATGCTCGACGTACTCGCCGAACAGCTTGTCCAGCAGTTTGTAATCCGGCACCTTGCGCATTTCGGGGTGGCGGCTGTCCGTCCACTCGCGCAGTTTCACCAGGTCGGTCGGGTCGAAGTCCAGGCCGGCTTTCTCCTTCAGGGCCGTCACGAAATCCAGGCGCTTGAACGGCAGGCTGAAATCCACGGTTTTGCCCTGGTAGGTCAGGGTCGTGTCGCCCTTCACTTCCTTGACCAGGCCGTGCAGCATCTGCTCGACCAGGCGCATCATGTCGTTGTAGTCGCCGTAAGCGAAGTACGCCTCCAGCATGGTGAATTCCGGGTTGTGGGTGCGGTCGACGCCCTCGTTGCGGTAGTTGCGGCCAATCTCGTACACCTTCTCGAACCCGCCCACCAGCAGGCGCTTGAGGTACAGCTCCAGGCTGATGCGCAGGCTGAATTCGTGCCCGAGCTGGTTGTGGAAGGTCTTGAACGGCTTGGCTTCGGTGCCGCCCGCCACAACTTGCAGGGTCGGCCCTTCGACCTCCATGAAGCCCTGGGCGTCCAGAAAATTCCGGATGAAGCGAATCTGCTGCGAGCGAATGCGGAAGCCTTCGCGCCGTTCGGGGTTGATCATCAGGTCGATGTAGCGGCGGCGGGCGCGGAGTTCCTCGTCCTGAAGGCCGTGAAATTTGCTGGGCAGCGGGTGCAGGCTCTTGACCAGCGGTTGCCAGCCCGTGACGTGCAGCGTCAGTTGCCCGGTTTTCGTGACGAACGGGTGCCCCTTCACGCCGATGATGTCGCCCAGGTCGATTTTCTTGGTGGGGTCGAAATTCTCGGTGTCGGCTTTGCTGAAAAAGAGCTGCATCTTGCCCGTCTCGTCGTTCAGGTCGGCAAAAGCGGCCTTGCCCATGTGGCGCATCAGGGTCACGCGCCCGGCCAGGACATACTCCTCGGTGTCCCATTTCTGCCCGGCTTCCAGTTCGCCGGGGTGCGCGGCGTAGACGTCCGAGGCATGGTGAGCCTGTGGGTAACTGTAGGGGTGAGACTCGAACCCGGCCGCGACCTGCGCGTCCAGGTTGTTCAGGCGCGCCACCGTCTGCTCGTGCAGACCTTCCGGGCGCTGGGGTGGGGTGCTGGGCTGGGCGTCATCCGACATGCCCGCAAGTATAGGGTCGGCACAGGAACTCGCTGTAGAGCCGGGTGGCGCAGGGCGTAGACGACTGGGAAGAAGGCGGATGCCGCTGGCCGCTTCCCTAAAGGTTTTCTTGGCCTCATGTAAAACGGGGTTGGGTTTCCTCTTGTAGAAAGGCATTGCGGACGTGACAGGCTGCCTGCATGCCGGACAAAGATGACAAGAACAAGGGCCACACCAGCCAGCCGCAGGACTACGACCGCAACAAGAAGGAAGTTCACGAGATCGAGCACGACGAGAAGCCTTCCTTCAAGGGCGTGAACGACCGCGAGGCGAATTCTGCTCGCAACAACGAGCACGACCGTCTGAAAGACAAGAAGGACGTGGAAGAGGCCCGCAGCGTTCCCGCCACCGAGCAAGGCTAAGCACAAGCAAAAGAAAGACCGGACAGAGCGTCCGGTTTTTTGGTTCTCCTCGCTTCTCTCAGGGTGCTGTTGGCGACTCTGGCCCCCAGGGTTACAGGCTCTTGGGATCGATCCACCCGCGTTTGATCCCGTACAGCACGGCCTCGGTGCGGCTGCCGACGCCGAGTTTGCTGAAGATGTTCGCCAGGTGAACCTGCACGGTGCGGGGGCTGATGTCCAGGTCGCGGGCAATTTCCTTGTTGGTGCGTCCGGTGGCGGCCACGCGCAGCACTTCCAGTTCGCGGCTGCTGAGGTCGTCCTCGGGGGGCGTGGGGGTGGTGCTCGTGCTGAAGCGTTCCAGCACCTTGCGGGCAATGCTGGGGTGCAGGGCGCTTTCGCCCGCCGCGACGGCCCGAACCGCGCCGAGCAGGTCGTCCTCGGAGGCGTTTTTCAGCAGGTAACCGGCTGCGCCGGCTTCCAGCAGGGCGAACACGTAGGCGTCGTCGTCGTAACTGGTCAAGACCAGCACGCCCACGCCGGGGTTCTCGGCCTTGATGGCTTTGGTGGCTTCAATGCCGTTCATGCCGGGCATTGACACGTCCATCAGGATCACGGCGGGACGCAGGCTGCGGGCCTGGGCCACCGCCTCCTCACCGTTCCCGGCCTCGCCCAGCACCTTCAGGTCACTTTCACCTTCCAGCAGTTCGCGCGTGCCCTTGCGCACCACCGGGTGGTCGTCCACCAGCAGCAGGGTGATGGTCTGGGGCGCGTCGGTCTCCATGTCGTGCATACCTGAAGCATACCTGCCCTGGCCGGGCGACATCCCGGCAAACCGTGCGGGTGGGCGCTGCCTGCGTGCGGGTTATGTCGGAAAGCCTGAGCGCAGGGCCAGCAACGTGAGCTGGCCGCGCCCCACTTGATCCGCCACCAGAAAACCGCCCCATCACTGGAGCGGCTTCCGGTTGAGTCGGCGTTGTCGCCGGTGTGTTCAGCCCTTGCTGAGGGTCTTCCAGAGGGTGCCGGTGCGGAAGGAGATCATGGGGTTGAAGGTCTCGGTGCCGATACCTTTCAGGTTGTCGCGGTAGGCCAGCAGACCGGGGTTGCTGGGCATCAGGATGTAGTACGCCTGATCCTGGGCGCGCTTGGCGACGTTGCTGTACAGCTCGTTGCGTTTGGCGGTGTCGGTGGTGCTGCGGGCCTCGTCGATCCAGGCGTCGAGTTGCGCGTCGGTGAAGTTGCTGCGCGGGTGGTAGTAGCCCTTGCTGTGGTAGATGGTGTAGATGAAGTTATCCGCGTCGGCGTAATCGGGGGCCCAGCCGGTCATGACCATGGCTTCCTTGCCGGCCTCGGAGTCCTTCAGAATCTTGCTCCACTCCTTGGCGACGATGTTCACCCGGAATTTGGGATTGATGCTCTCGATGTTCTTTTTCAGCAACTCCATGCCGGTCTGCGCGGGTTTGCTGTTGGCGCGGTAGGACACGTTGATGGTAAAGCCGTTTTGCCACACCTGCCCGCCCCAGGCTTTCTGGAAGGCGGCCTTGGCGGCGGCCAGGTCAAACTTGGTGGGCGAGAGGCTGGCGTCGTACCCGGGGAAGGATTCGGGCAACATGACGTTGCGTTCGCTGCCCTTGCCCGACTGCACTTCCTTGATGTATGTGGGCACATCGAAGGCCGCCACGAAACCACGGCGAACGTCCACGTCACTGAAGAAATTGGCGGGCATGCCCTGGCCGTCGAGTTTGCCGCTGCCCAGTTGTCCGCCGTTGACGTTCTGGTTCATGGCGATCCCGAAGGCGCTGGTGTCGGGCAGGTCGTCGAGCAGCGCCACACCGGGCTGGCCCTTGATCTGCGTTTCGACAATGGGGCGGCCGCCCGTCTCGATCAGGTCGGCGTCGCCTTTCAGGAAGGCCTGAATGCGGGCAGCCTGTTCGGGTACCTTCTGGATGATCACGTTCTGAATCTGCGGTTTTTCGCCCCAGTAGTCCGCGAAGGCCTGCGCGGTCACGGCGGTGGCGTCCTTCTTCAGCAGGCGGTACGCGCCGGTGCCGCTGGGATCCTGCGCCAGCGGGCTGCCGGTCAGGTCTTTGCCCACGGCTTCCTTCCAGGTGGCCTCGGTGCCGTCCCACTCGCCGATTTTCTTGGCGTGTTCGCTGTCCACGATGCCCTGGCCGGTGTAGGCCAGTTTGCTCAGGAAGGCCGGGTCGGCTTTGGGCAGGGTAAAGACCAGCGTTTCCCCGTCGCACTTCACGGCGTCGGCAATGCGCTGCCAGGTCACGCTCTTGTCGTCGTTGGCGTTGGCCCCGGTGCCCAGCAGGCTTTCGCCCAGGAACCAGTTGCCGCTGTCGCCGGTGTTGGTCACCAGGTTGCGGCGGAAGGTGTACTCGGCGTCTGCACACTTGAAGGGGTTGCCGCTGTGGAATTTCACGCCTTCGCGCAGGGTGAAGCGGTACTCCTTGCCACCGTTTTCTTCTTTCCATTCGGTGGCCAGCATGGGCGTCAGTTCACGGATGCTGTTGCCCTGGTAGGTCAGCAGGGTTTCGTACAGGTTCTCCACGACCTGACCGCTGGCGGTATCGTAGCTGGTGCCGGGATCCAGGGTGGGGATGTCGGAGGATTCCTGAATGACCAGGGTGCTTCCGGCGCCATTGCTGGCGTTGTTGTTCTTGTTGCAGGAGGCGAGGGTCAAGGCGAGACTGGCCAGGGCCAGGGCAGATAAGGTTCTTTTGTGCGTCATGTTGTGGTGTCCTTTAAGGAAGTAGTGAAAGAAGTAGTGAAATCAGAAACAGCGCTCCCTAGCGTAAGAACCCTTGATGAGGAAAGGGTAGTAAACGCCTGAATAAACTGGTCATGTTACATCGGTTTCACTTCAGCACCAGACCAACGTCACCTTGACTGCCATTGGCTTGAGTGCGGTCGTGTAAGATTTCCTAATGACTGCTGCTCTCCTGCCGGATTCCCACGTTCTGCGAGGTACGGCTGCCGGCAATACCCTGCGCCTGGTTGGCATCGACGCCACCCGGATCGTGGAGGAAGCCCGGCAACGCCACCACCTCAGCAAAACCGCCACCGCCGCTCTGGGCCGCGCCCTAAGCGCTAGCGCCCTGCTCGCGGTGGTGCTGGGCAAGCAGCCTGGCAGTCGCGTGACCCTGCGCATTGAAGGAGGCGGCCCCATCGGCTGGATCGTCGCCGAGGGCAGCAACGACGGCCAGCTGCGGGGTTACGTGCGCCAGCCCGGCGCCGACCTGCCCCTGCGCGAAACGGACGGCAAACTGGACGTGCGCGGCCTGGTGGGTATCGACGGCGAACTGGCGGTCACGCGTCTGCTGGACAACGGCGAACCGTATACCGGCAGCGTTCACCTGGTCAGTGGCGAGATCGCCGAGGACGTCAGCCAGTACCTGGGCGTCTCCGAACAGATTCCCAACGCCGTGCTGCTGGGCGTGTACGAGGAAGGCCAGCAGGTCGTGAGCGCGGGCGGGCTACTGATTCAGGCCATGCCCGGCGTGACCGACGAAACCCTGGTGCGTCTGGAAGCCAACATCCGCCAGATGGGCATGCTGACCGACAACCTCCGCGCCGGCGGTCTGATGCACGCCATGACCCGCGCCACCGAGGGCCTGGATCTGCGCCTGGCGCCTGGTGCTCAACCCGCCCGCTTCGAGTGCCGCTGCTCGCGCGAACGGGCCCTGGACAGCCTCAAGTTCTTCCCCGCAGAAGACCGCCAGGACATGATCGCTTCCGGCGGGCAGGAAATCATGTGTCACTGGTGCAACGAGAAATACCAGATCACCCCTGCCGAGATCGCTGCCCTGGAAGCCCAGCCGGCACACGGACAGGCCTGATCTGGCTTTCAGATAATTCAATCCCCCTCTGAAATCGTCTGCCGCAGGGGCAAGTGAAAGAGAACCCAAGGCGATTCGTCAGGTAAGAAGGCGGTGGCAAGCCCCGCCCCTCTGGCTCTCTGGGCAGTTTGTAAAGCTGTACAGCGACGGGCAAGATCGGAAAATCCTGGATTCAAGGGAAAACAGCAGGGCCGGGCGGGTTAGATGCCCGGCTCTGCTGTTGTGCTTTTCAGTCTCGGCCGTAGCGGACGACTACTTCTGACCCAGGATGATTTTCAGGATGTCACTGATGGTCACGACACCCAGCAGATGACCGTCGCCGTCCACGACCGGCAATCCGTGTACATCCAGTTCCACCATGCGCTGCATGGCGTCGCGCATGGGCGCGCCCTCCGGCAGGTAACCCGTCGGTGCACGCATGAGTTGCCTTACGGTCTGATCTGCCAGCATCAGGCTGCTGCCCGCCCGTGCGCCACGTGCCGCGACTTCCCGCTCTATCTCGGCCTGGACATCGACCTCGTGCAGTAAGCCCACCAGACGCTGACCTTCCAGCACCGGCAGGACGCGCAGGCGGGACACCTTCAGTTTTGCGGCGGCGTCACTGGCCGGGTCGCCCGCCTGTACGCTCACCACGTCGCCGGTCATGTGCTGATCCACACTGCCCCAGGTGAGGCGCGGCGCCCCCTGCTCGGCCCGCAGCACGTCCGTCAGGGTCAGCATGCCGCGCAACATGCCGTCGTCGTCCACGACGGGCAGGCCGCCCACCCGGCGCTCCAGCATCTGCTTGATGGCGTGATTCAACTCCTCGGTCAGGGTGGCCGTCAGCACCGGCGAACGCATGGCGTCTCGCACGCGCACGCGCCCGGCCCGGCCTGCAAACTCCCACGGCGTCAGCCCCTCACTCAAAGCCGGCAGGTTGCGCCTGACCTCCCCGTCCGTCAACAGGCCCACCAGCTTCCCCTCATGAACGACCGGCAGGCGCTTCATTTTCAATTCCTGCATCTTCACCACCGCCTCCGGCAGGGTTGCGTGCGGCTCAATGGTGATGATGCGGGCGTGCATGGCGTCTTTCACTTGCATGGTCTTGACCTCCGAAAATGTCCTCAGTCTGGACGCGCTTCCACCCCCAAGGTACGCCATCGCTCTGCCAGAACCCTCAAGGCCGCTTAGGGCACCCTCAACGAACCATCCACCGGTGCCAGACAGGTGGCAAGCCCTTATTTGAAAATGTTCTCTCCGTTCAGCCTGGCGCAGTAATTTCAGCATCACGTAATTGGCCAGCGACGGCCTCTCGCTGGAACCCGACCCTTGCTGCTGCGCCACTTATGGCGTCCCCTCTTCCCAACGCCGGAACATCTGCTATAGTTTTCGGGCGCGTAGCTCCGAGGCGTAGCGCAGGCCGGTAGCGCACTTGGTTTGGGACCAAGGGGTCGCTGGTTCGAATCCAGTCGCCTCGACCAGATTTACGCGCATTTCATCCTGCGGGATTGGTGTAGTGGTAGCACAGCAGCCTTCCAAGCTTCTGGCCTCGGTTCGAATCCGTGATCCCGCTCCAGCAGAGGAAGGCTCCCCACGCGGGAGCTTTCTGCATCTGCACCCTTAGCTCAGTTGGATAGAGCAACCGCCTTCTAAGCGGTCGGTCAAAGGTTCGAGTCCTTTAGGGTGCGCCACGAAAAAACCCCGCGCTGTGCGGGGTCTTTCATTTGGCGTGAGCCTACCGCCAGAGGTGCAGGGCGGGTTTCACGAATGCGTTGTAAATCCAGCATGGTCGAGGCAACGCCCAGACCGCGAAAGTTTCACGGGGTTTACATGGATTTGGGCGGCTGGGGAGAGATGAAGCGTACAGTTCCCGCTCGGCGTGTGCGGGTACTCCAGGGCCGAGGTGGGACACTCACTGAGCCGTTTTGATAAACAGTACGCCGTCCGTCTGGTGCAGATCCTGCCTCCTCAGTGGAAAATACCCGGTCTGGACGGGCGCATCAGTTCGTGTGGTCAATTCGTCTGACAGGTTTTGGAGCAGATCTTTTGCATTGAAGAGAGACACGTCACTAGGAATACCAATCAGGGCGCCTTCCAGCGTGTCCGGGCCGGGTTGGTGAATACCAAGGGACGGCGCTGAGCCGAAAGCCGTGGCTATAAAGGCGTATTTCGGGCCCAGGCGCAAATTCAGGTGTGCGCCCGCGCCCCACCAGGCGGCGCTTCTGCTGCCCATACTCCACTCGCACTGGTCGCGTTTCAGGTGCGAGTTGTGGGCGAACACCAGCGTCGGGCCGCGTAGCTTTTCCTGCTCCAGGATGGCGATGAGGTGATCGGCCATCATCAGGTCACGCTGGGCCAGCAGGCGTTCCATACGCGACTCGTACCGCGCCGGGTCGGTGTCCGCCATGATCGCGTGGTAACGCAGCAGCCCCACGGCTGTTCGGGCGTGCAACTGCGCGTTCCACCAGCCCGGCAGTGCAGCCAGACGCGGCGTTTCAAGGTTCAGGAGCGTGTGCAGGTCGTCCGCGATGAGCCGTAACTGCCTCGCCTCGTCCGTGTTGCCGACAGACTGGCTGGGATTCATGGCGGCTTGTTCGTTCGTCCAGCGGGCGTCATCACCACTCAGGCGTTCAATGGTGGCGGTGTCCACGGTCAGGCGGTCTGGTCGGTGGTCAGACAGAAAGGCGTGAACATGCAGAAGGGAGAGGCGGGGGCTGGCCGCCCACATATTCTCCATCGGGGCGTCGAAACCGTAGAAGCGCAGTTGCTCGTCCGGGGGGCGGTTCTCGTTGTACCCGCGCATCCACCCGACAAGCTGGCGGTTGGCCTGGAGTACGCCGAAACCGTGGCTGAACCCTGAACGCATCACGTCGTCCAGCGTTCCCGCGCCGCCTGTGACGAACTCGTTCACGCGCTGGCTGGCCAGGATGTCGCTTTCCAGGGCCAGCGAGCGGTAACCGTGCCTTTCCACAAGGAGACGAAAGAAGCGGTTGCGCCACTCGGGGAAAGCCTCGATCAGGTGGCGGGGTTCACCCAGGCCCAGCAGACGCGGCTTTTCGGGCAATGAGTCGAGGAAGTGAGAAAGGGCTTGCGGATCATGGGCATCCCAGCCGATGTTTCTGAGCAGTTCATGGTCTGGCATCGTGGTCTCCTGGCCAAAGGGTGCGCACGCTCTGACCCCTCCATGCTGGCTGTGGATCATGTGAGAACACCCCACGGTAAGACTTTAGCTAACCTTCATTTAATCAAATTGTTCAGGCGGAAAAAACACCTTGCAAATAGCACTGGCTGGCGCCACCAATCCGGATCGAGAGAAACGACCGTTGATGCGAACTAAGAAGAAACGGCGGTTGGCCGGCAGGGCAGAGAGGTCAAAGCACAGAGGTCAGGAATGTGGGCCTGACGCCACGCCGGCCTGAACGCGCTAGCCTCGGCACATGTCCTGGCCTGCTCTGCCCCCGTTTGCCCCGCGACTTCTGGCGTTCGATCTGGACGGCACCTTGATTCAGGACGGTGGCACCAGCGTGCCGGATGCTACGGCCACCGCTTTACGGCGTTTGCAGGGACTGGGCGTGCGGGTCGCCCTGGTGACCGGGCGCGACTCCCCGCCCAGAGGGGTCAGGGAAGCCATTTCTTTCGACGCACAGGCCACCAATAACGGCGGGCGGGTGCAGGTCGGCGAGGAAGTCCACCGCGACGCGCAGTTCACGGCCGCTGACCTGCGGGCGGTGCTGGCGCACGAACTGGCGGATGCGCGCACCGTGCTGTTCGACGCGCAGGGTATTTACGTCGACCTGCCGGCAGGCCGGGAACCGGAAGCGTGGATGGTGGCCCGCTCGTTCAGGCCTATCAGCGAAGCGCCGCAGGAAGGCATCGTGAAGGTGGGGTTCTACCACCCCGATGTGGCCGGCCACGCCGAGCGTCTGCGCCAGTCTCACCCGCACCTGGTGGTCACGGGCGGGCAGGAACCGTACACGCAATTCCTGACCGTCACGCCGCAAGGCGCGAACAAGGCCGCCGCCCTGACGCTGCTGGCCGAGGGACTGGACGTTCCGCTGGAGCAGACCATGGCCTTCGGCGACAGTGACAACGACGAGGTGATGCTGGAACTTGCCGCCTTCGCCGTGCAGGTCGGCACATTGCCGCTGCTGGAGCCGCACGCAGATACGCAATTGCCCGATTACACCCACGTCGGCGCGTACCTGAATGCCCTGGCCGACCAGTTAGATCAACGCTGAACTGCTTCTTACCTGGCCGGAGTCAAGGTGCAGGTGGTGGGTCAGCCCCGGTAAAGTGTCGTTTGCACGGTGGGCAATGACCATCAGATGCGTGCCGCCGCGCACCAGTTCCGGCAGCAGCGCCACGAAGCGGGCGCGGCTGTCGGCGTCCACGAAATCCAGCCCCTCGTCCAGAATCAGCAGGGTCGGGCGGTGAACCACGGCGCGGGCCAGCAGCAGTCGCCGCAGTTGCCCCTGGGACAGCGTTTCGGCGTCTTGTTCCAGCAACTCGGTCAGCTCAAGGCGCTCGGCCAGTTCAGACACCCACGCGCCCTGCCCGGCGGTCAGTTCCTCCATGAACCCCTCGGTGCCGGCGAACGCGCTGCCGATCACGTCCCGGCCTGTCCACCTGCGCCCGGACGAACTGGTGCGCTGCCGGATACCCAGCTCCGCCGACACCACCCCGATCGAACGCCGCCGCTCAGCCAGCAGATCCCGCTTCAGGAAAGGCCGCTCGACGTGGCCGCCCAGCGCCGGGTGAAATTCGCCGGCAATGAGCCGTGCCAGCGTGCTTTTTCCGCTGCCGTTCTCCCCGGTGACCAGCCAGTGCTGTCCCGCCTCCCAGGCCCACGAAATCGGCCCCAGCGCCGGGTGACCGTTGCGGAAGACATTCACGTCGCTCAGGCGGACAAGGGACACCGGGAGTGGGAAAGGGGAAGGGGGGAGTGATGCGGGGGGTGGCGGCTGATGGATGGTGGAGGGGGGAATATTACTGATTTTGCCGTGCTGAACGTACACGGTGCGCCAGTTCAGGTTCGGGGCTTCGTCGGGGCGGTGGGTGGCGAGGACGAGGGCCGTGCCGGTGGCGTGAACGGTTTGCAGGAGGGGCGACAGTTCCGCTCTGGCGGCGGCGCTGAGGCCGTCCGTGAATTCGTCGAGCAGCAGCAGTTTTGGTCTGGGCATTAAAGCGCGGGCCAGCATCACCCGGCGCCGTTGACCGTGGCTGAGGGTGCGCACATCCCGCTCCAGCAGCGAAACCAGCCCGGTCAGGGCCACCACTTCATTCAGGCGGCTCAGGGCATCCGTGCCTGCTTCCCACAGGTTCAGGGTTTCACCCTGAAATCCGGCCAGCAGCACGTCGCGCACGGTCTGCTCCCAGTCGCGCGTCAGGTAAAAGGCCTCGGCGTCCGGCCCCACCACGCTCAGCGAGCGCCGCGCCTGCACCGCCGACGTGTGAAGCCCGCCCCCCAGTCCGTAGACCCGCTCGCCACGCACCGGGGCCACCTGACCTGCCAGCAGGCGCAGCAGTGTGGTCTTGCCTCCGCCGTTCGGCCCGGCCAGTCGCAGGGCTTCGCCGGGGGCCACCCTTAAAGTCACGTTCTCCAGCAGGGTGCGCCCGCCGGCCCGCACGGTCACTTCCTTTAACTCCACGAGCGGCACGGTCACGGCACCGAGTGTAGAACAGGTCTCCGAATTACGCGCTCTGAGGAAGAACACCCCGCCTGACTCCATTCTTCGTCCTGCTCGTCTCCATTCACTCGCGCCGCTCGGCCAAAAAGCACCTCATTCTCTTGTCAGATGCTTTGATGCGTCCTGCGGCCGCTGCCTCGTTCACGCGCGTGTGCTTGTATGGCACCCATGACCCGCACCCTTCACCTGATCAAACATGGCAAACCCTTCGTGATTCCCGGCGTTCCGGCGCACGAGTGGGAACTGGCTTCGGATGCCCTGCAGGGCCTTCCCGGCCTGGTCGAACGACTACAACCGCGCCCGGACATCGTGATTTCCAGCGAGGAGCCCAAGGCGAAAGCCACCGCGCAGGGCCTTGCTGGCGCGCTCGGAGTGCGGCACCGCCCCATGCTGGGCCTGCACGAGCAACTGCGCTACACCGCGCCCTTTCACGCGGATGTGCAGGACTTCCAGGCGGATATCCAGCGGTTGTTCGCCTACCCAGACGACCTGGTGTCCGGCGAGGAAAGCGCTGCCGACGCCCGCAGGCGCTTCGGCCACGCCGTGAACGCCGCCATGCAGGCCAACCCGCAGCAAACCGTCGCCATCGTCGCGCACGGCACCGTCATCAGCCTCCTGGCCAGCCACGCCGCCGGGGTGGACGCCCTGGAACTGTGGCTGGCCCTGACCTTCCTCGACGTGGTCACCCTCAGCTGGCCGGAGTTGAAGCTGCAAGCGTCCAGGAGCTGAGCGCCGCCGGCTCATCCATCATTCCAACCTTGTTTTTTCCATGGTCTTGACTTCACAAGCTGCGCTTGCCCGGCCGGGAACCTTCCGCCGAACCACCACGTAACAGGAGGCAGGAGGCAAACATGGGTTTCATGATTTTCGTCGGTGTGCTGCTGCTGCTGGTGATCGTGACGATTCTTGCGGGAATCAAGAGCGTGCCGCAGGGATACGAGTGGACTCAGGAACGGTTCGGGAAGTTTCAGCGTTCGTTGAAGCCGGGCCTCAACCTCATCATTCCGTACATCGACCGGATCGGTCGGCGCGTGAACATGATGGAGCAGGTGCTGGACGTGCCCAGCCAGGAAGTCATCACGCGCGATAACGCGATGGTCACGGTGGACGGCGTGGTGTTCTATCAGGTGCTCGATTCCGCGAAGGCCAGTTACGAGGTGCGCAACCTGGAGCAGGCCATTTTGAACCTCACCATGACCAACATCCGCACGGTGATGGGCAGCATGGATCTGGACGAACTGCTGAGTAACCGCGACCAGATCAACGCCCGGCTCCTGATTGTGGTGGATGAGGCCACGGAGCCGTGGGGGGTCAAGGTCACGCGCATCGAGGTCAAGGACATCAAGCCGCCTGCCGACCTGGTGGCCAGCATGGCCCGTCAGATGAAGGCCGAGCGTGAAAAACGCGCCAACATCTTGGATGCCGAGGGCTTCCGCCAGGCCGCGATTCTGAAGGCCGAGGGCGAGAAGCAGGCGGCGGTGCTCAGCGCCGAAGGCGAGAAGCAGGCGGCTTTCCTTCAGGCCGAAGCGCGCGAACGCAGTGCCCAGGCCGAAGCGGCGGCTACGCGCATGGTCAGCGACGCCATTTCCGCCGGGAACACGCAGGCCATCAACTACTTCATCGCGCAGCGTTACGTGGACGCCCTGCGCGACGTGGCGACCGCCCCCAACCAGAAGACCCTGATTCTGCCCATCGAGGCCACCAGCGTCCTGGGCAGCCTGCAAGGCATTGCCGAAGTGGCGAAAGAAGCCTTCGGACACAAGGGGTGAGGACAGATGCCTGATTGGCTCCCGACCTTTGAACGGGTGCAGCCCTGGCACTGGTGGGTGCTGGGGGCGATCCTGCTGATTCTGGAAGTCAGTGCGCCCGGCGTTTTCTTCGTGTGGCTGGCGCTGGCGGCGTTCGCGCTGGGCCTGTTGGTGTTCGTGGTGCCGATCCTGCCGGTGACGGTGCAGCTGCTGCTGTTCGCCGGGCTGGCGGTGGCGGCGGTGTTCGTCGGGCGGCGGTATGTGGGTCAACTGGCCCTGGGCGGCAACGAGGGCGACAGCCTCAACACCGGGGCCAGCCGCCTGGTGGGGCGCACGGTGACCGTCACCACGCCCATCGTGAACGGCGTGGGCCGCGTGCGCGTCGGCGACAGTGACTGGCGCGCCACCGGGCCAGACGCCGAAGCCGGCAGGAGTGTGCTGATCGTGGCCGCCGACGGCACCACGCTGATCGTCCGCGAAGTGAACGGCACCTGGGTCTGATTGCCGCCGCCTTCAGTAACCGCCCTCCGGGGCGGTTTTCTCTGTTTCAAGTGTGTCGGTTCTTTTCTGGCCTTGTCTGCTCTACAACTGGCATCCCAGACCCCACCACCCATCCTTAACGGGCGGTCAGTGCGGCTGGCCTGCATGGTACGCTGCCAGCATGTCCTTTTATGCCATTCTGCTTGCGCTGCACAACCTCAACCGCTGGCTGGTCTTGCTGACAGGTGTGTGGGCGGTGATTCAGAGCGTCAGTGGCCTGAACGGCAAACGGCCCTTCACGCCCGCCGAGCGCCGCCCGGTCAGCATGTTCATGGGGACGCTGCACCTGCAGGTAGTGCTGGGGCTGCTGCTGTTCGCGTACATGGGCATGCAAAAAATTCCAGTGTTCGCGGGTGCGGGGCGCAGCAGCTTCCAGTGGGAACACCTGGGTCTGGGCGTGCTGGCCGCCGTGTTCGGCACGCTCGCCAGCACCCAGAGCCGCAAGGCCGGCAGCGAGGTCGGCAAGTACCGCGCCGCCGCCCTGTGGAGTGGCCTGGCCCTGCTGATGATCCTGGGGGCCATGCCCTGGTTCCGTCCGCTGCTGCCGCATTTCTGAGGAAAAACTGGAGCAGGTCTCCGAATGGAGTCATACGGGTGTCGTTCCACGTCTGGCTCCGTTCTCCCTGTGGGCTTATGTCAGTCCGTCCTGCTCATCAAAATCGCTCAACCAAAAAGCACTTCGTTCTTTTGTCAAATACCCTAACCGTCAGGTGGGCGGGCATTTCTCCCGGCCGCCCACGCTACCCTGGTGGGCATGTCCACGCTCCTCCACCGTCCCCGCCGTCTGCGCCGCACGGCGGCCATGCGCGCCATGACCCGTGAAGTCACGCTGAGTCCGGCGCACTTCATCCATCCGCTGTTTGTTCATGAGGAAGCGGCGGACACGCCCATCAAGACCATGCCGGGAGTGGTACGCCACAGTTACGACAGCGCCGTGCAGGCCGCCAGAACTGCCTGGGAACTGGGTATTCAGTCGGTCATCCTGTTCGGCATTCCGCGCGACAAAGACGAAGTGGGCTCAGGCGCTTACGCCGAGAGTGGCGTGGTGCAGCAGGCCACCCGCGCCATCAAGGCGGCCCTCCCCGGGATGACGGTCATTGCCGACACCTGCCTGTGCGAGTACACCAGCCACGGCCACTGCGGGCACCTCTGCGAGGTGAGCGGCGTGTGGACAGTGGACAACGACCCTACCCTTGATCTGCTCGCCAGAACGGCCGTGTCGCAGGCGCAGGCGGGCGCGGACATCGTGGCCCCCAGTTCCATGATGGACGGTCAGGTGGCGGCCATTCGCGCCGCGCTGGATACGGCCGGATTCACGCACGTTCCGGTCATGAGCTACGCCGTGAAATACGCCAGCGCCTACTACGGTCCCTTCCGCGAGGCGGCCGGCAGTGCCCCCAGCCAGGGCGACCGCAGCAGCTACCAGATGGACGCCAGCGGCGGTCACCGCGAGGCCCTGCGCGAAGCCCGGCTGGACTTGGCCGAGGGGGCCGACTACCTGATGGTGAAGCCCGCCCTGGCCTACCTGGACGTGATCAAACTGCTGCGCGACGAATTTGACCTGCCCCTGGTCACGTACAACGTCAGCGGCGAGTATGCCCTGGTGAAAGCCGCCGCATTGGCTGGCTTCATGGATGAGCGCCGCACCGTACTGGAAACCCTGACGGGCATGCGCCGCGCCGGAGCGGACGCCATCATCACCTACCACGCCATCGACGCGGCGCGCTGGCTCAAAGAAAGTTGACGGTAGCAAGCGGCTGGCCGATGACTTCCTGGCTTAAGTCATCGGCCAGCCACTCACTCCTTACTTCAAATACGGGTTGAAACGCGCCAGATCATCGGCGCTGGGGCGTGGAGTGGCGTTCAGCAGGGTATTTCCGGCGAAGGTCATCAGCAGGCGACTGCCGGCGGGGCCAGCCGCGCCCTGGCCGTGGCTGATCTGGAAAGGCCCGGTCAGCACCGCCTGCATGGTGTTCGGGTCGAAGGCCAGGGTACTGCCGCTCAGGCTGGGCTTGCTGGCCTTCACGCTGCCTGAGGCCACCACGAACCCGCTTTTCACGTATAGCACCACCCTGGAGGCCGTGAGGCTGCTCAGGCGGGCGTCGCTGTACGACACGTTCCCGGTCGCGGTGACGGTTCCGGCCTTCAGGTCGTAAGTGACCTGTGCGGCGCTCAAGGTGCCGCCCCGTTTGATTTTCACGGTGGCCCCCTGCGCCGAGAGCACCTCGCCAGGCTTGAGTTGCATGCGGCTGGCGCTGAGGGTCAGGCCGCCCTTGTTGTCGGTGGCAGTGCCGCCCTGCGGCATGTCGGTGGCGCCCGTTTCCAGGTTCAGATTCTGTGCACCGCGCGGCGTGACGTTCAGGCCGCCAAAATTCACGGCCTGCGCGGGCGTCAATGCCAGCAGCAGGGCCACGCCGAAAGGAAGAAAACGTGAGAACTTCATCCGTCCAGCCTAGCGTTCCCTCCCTGAGCGGCGTGAGCAGGTGCGTCAGGTCTGATTCAGGCTGCCTTTTTTGCCGGGGACGCCCGAACTGGCGTGCCTGTTTCCCATCCACTGGAGATGAAGAACAGGTAAACTCCGAACTGCCGTGAAGTCCATTTCCGCTTTTCTGATCAGTGTCCTTGGCCTTGCCAGCGTCGCCCTGAGCGCCCCGCGTGTCGGTGAACACGACGGGTTCACGCGCCTGGTCTTCAACCTTCCGAAAAGTGCGCCCTTCAGCACGGCTTTCCAGGCAGGTAAATTCACCGTGAAGCTGGGCACCACCCTGAAAACCGAGCAGGGTCAGCTGAGCGCCGCCGGGGTCACCGGATACCGCGTCGCCGGTTCCACGGTCACGCTGGGCCTGGCCCCAGGGCACACCCGGGCCAAAGTGAGCGTGTTGAAGGCGGACGGCAAGCAGCCCGCGCGGCTGGTGATCGATGTGCCGTCCTCACCCGATTCGCCCGTGGCCAACAAAACAGTGGCTGGCAAAACAACGTCCAGCAGGAGGGTACTCGGCCAGCGCACCCCAGTCGCCGTCACCCGCCCGGCCAGCACCCGCACGCTGACCCGGCCCAAAGTGGTGATCGATGCCGGGCACGGCGGCATCGACCCCGGCATGACCAGCCGCTGGGTGATGGAAAAGGATGTGACCCTGGACGTCGCGCTGCGCCTGCGTGAGCTGCTGCAAGCCAGGGGAGTCGAGGTACGGCTGGTGCGCAGCAGTGACCGCCACCTCAGCAGCGACAAGGTCACCGACCTGAACGCTCGCTCCAGCATGGCTGAACTGGGCGAGGTGGCCGCGTACATTTCCATTCACGTGAACGCCGGAAATCCGAACGCGCAGGGCATCGAAACGTACTACTTCGGTAAGCCGCTCGGCGGGGCCAGCCGCAGCCTCGCGGTGCTGGAGAACGGCGGCGGGGACGTCGGCCTGGCCCTCACGAAACGGGCTGCGAACGTCGCCGAGAACGTCATCGGCGACATCCTCGCGCAGGCGAAACTGAGTTTCTCGCAGCAACTCGCCCAGAAAGTCCAGTACAACCTGCTGGCCGCCACCGGGGCGCAAAACCGTGGCGTTCACACGGACGCCTTCTACGTCATTCGCAACCCCAAGACCGCCGCCATCCTCACCGAGATCGGCTTCGGCAGCAGTCCCGTCGAAGGCCCAAAACTGGCTGACCCGAACTACCGTCAGAAAATCGCGTCCGGTATTGCCCAGGCGCTGTTCAGTTTCCTGAACGTGAAATAGGTATGGGCAGCGTCCACTCCAGTGTCGGCGCGGCTTCAGGCAAATGCCCGTACTGCACGGTGAGTGCTTCGTCTCCCACCTGTATGTGATGGACGCCTCGTTCACGGCATAACTTCAGATTCGCGCAGAAGATGTCGGCGGCGAGCAGGGCGTCTCCCAGCGCGTCGTGCCGCTGACGTGTCCCCACCTCAATACCGAAGTGCGCCAGCTGGTAGGCCGTGCCGAACACACCGGCCCTGTCCGGGTACAGGTACGTGTGCAGGGCGCGGTTGTCCATCACTGGAACATCCGGGAAGGGCAGGCCGTGGCGCCGACATTCCGCCAGCAACATCGGCAGGTCGAACTCGAAGGCACTGTGCGCTGCCCACACGCACCCCGCGCCGCGCTGCGTGAATTCCGCGAAGACTTCCGGAAAAGAAGCCGCGTCCTTCACGCGCTCGTCCGTGATGCCCGTCAGCTCGGCAATAAAAGGCCGGATGGGCTGCCCCGGATTCACCAGGCGCGTGAACTCGCTGCCCGGCACAGGGCGGCCACGTTCCACGCGCACCGCGCCGAACTGCATGACCCGCGCTGCCTCCACGTTCCCGCCCGTGCATTCCAGATCGAACACCCAGAACGTCCGCCCTTGCAGGTTCTCGATGTACCAGTCCGTCAGCGCGTAGGAACTTTCGCCATTCTTCGTGACTTTCAACCTGACCCCCCTATGCAAAAAGCCCCCACACTGGAGGGCTTTCTGCGTTGAGCCTGTGCAGCTTACGCCAGGGCTTTAATCACGGCGTCCGTGAATTCCTGGTTGTTGGCCGTGCCGCCCAGGTCGCGGGTGCGCGGGCCTTCGGCCAGCACCTTGTTCACGGCGTTGTCGAGGCGGCGGGCGGTGTCATGGTCGCCCAGGTGGTCGAGCATGATCACGGCGGCCAGAATGGTGGCGGTGGGGTTGGAAACCCCCTGCCCGGCGATATCGGGGGCGCTGCCGTGAACGCTCTCGAAGATGCCGAACTGGTCGCCCACGTTTCCGGAGGCGGCGATGCCCAGGCCGCCCACCAGGCCAGCGGCCAGGTCGCTGAGGATGTCGCCGAACATGTTCGTCATGACCATCACGTCGAACTGCTGGGGGTTACGCACCAGTTGCATGGCGGCGTTGTCCACGATCATGGTGCTGGTCTGTAGGCCCTCCACCGTTCTGGCGTGATCCAGAATCGTGTTCATAAAGAGGCCCTGCGTGACGGGCAGCACGTTGCTCTTATGTACCACGGTCAGGCGCTTGCCGCGCTTCATGGCCAGGTCGGCGGCGAACTTGCCGATGCGGTCGCTGGCGTCCTTCGTAATCACCGTGTCGGCAATGGCGGTGTCACCGTAGCGGCGCTCCTGCTCCACATAAAGGCCCTGCGTGTTCTCGCGCACGATGACCAGATCGACATTCTCGTAACTGTGCGGCACCGGGCGGGTTTTGGTCGGGCGCACGTTGGCGTACAGGTTGTACTTCTGACGCAGGTGACGAATCGCGCCGAAGAACCCGGCGGGTTTCTCACCGCTGGGGCTGGTCGCCGCGCCGAACAGGGTGGCGTCCGTGTTTTCCACCGCGTCGTAGGTGGCCTGCGGCACGCTGGTGCCGTGATCCAGGAAGTACTCGTACCCGGCCTCGGCATGAACGTACTCGGCGTCGAACCCGGCAGCGTCCAGCACGCGGCGGGCGGATGGAATGACCTCGTGACCGATGCCGTCCCCTTCAATCAAGCAGATGCGGTATTTCGCCATATCGTCTCAGTGTAAGGGAATTCAGGAGTCGTTCAGGGCAGACCCCGGCCCCCGAGGCGTTACCGCTCGTGTGACTGCGCCAACTCCTGGGCGATCTCCTGGGCCAGCCCTGATGCCAGCAGCGGCCCCAGCAAAAAGCCCTTGCTGGACAGACCCGAAAGCCGCCATGAGCCGTCTGTCTCGCGGCTACCGCGCAACCCGGAGAGGCGTGAACCTGTCCACACCCCGGTAACAGCTGCGCCCCTCAGGTCAGTCAGCGCCTCACCTTTTCTCAGCAGCCACTCCAGTGAAGACAGCGGCAAATGGGGTTCCTGCCACACCGGCGCGGGGGTCTCGAAGGTTCCTCCCAGCACGCCCCCCTGCGCGTCCGGCGACACGTAAGCCCCGAAACTCAGCGGCTGCCGCGTCGGCGCCCGCGCCAGCCGCAACATCGACCCCATGCGGTGTGTGGCCGTTTCCCCCGCCCAGCTGGAACCCACCGAACCTCCGCAGAAAATGACGGTGGACGCGCTGAGGGGTGCGGGCCGAGCAAGGAGTTGAACGCGGGTGGCCGTCCACTTTTCTGCTCTGCCCTGGATGATGGCTGCGCCGGAGGCCTGGAGCAGTGCGCTGCACAGGGCTTCTCCGTCCACCCACCCGGCCTCGGGGAGACGCAGGACATGCGCCCAGCCGGGGGAAAGCGGTTCGGGACTGGCGCTGGGGGAGAGCCACTCTGTTTTCAGGGCGGTGGGCAGGTTCCGCTCGAACTTTGCCCGCGTTTTGTCGTCCGGAATGGGGCGCAGCACGCCGTCCTGACCGTGCGGGATGGTGTGGCCCTGCGCGCTGAGTTCCCGGATCAGCGCCCAGGTGAAGTGCATGCCCAGGATGGCCTGCGCGTCCACCTGCCCCGACTGCCCGCGCACCGGGTTGATCAGCGCACTGGGCACGTGACTGGCCGCGTGAACGCCCGCATCCACGACCGTCACCGCGAAGCCCGCCTGGCTCAGAAAATAGGCGGTGGACGCCCCCGCGATGCCCGCTCCGATAACGACGGCGGTTCTTTCCATCACTTACCACCCACTTCCTGTTCCCTTCTCGCTGTTGGCTTCTCTGCCCGCAGGCACTCGCGTTTGCCGGGGGCGCCGGGTCGCCTGGTGACATGCAGACCAGCGGTTGCCAGGGCGCGGCGCACGTGCCCAGCCGCGCTGTACGTGGCCAGCACCCCACCGGGGGCCAGAGCGCGGGTCAGCCTGGCCACGAATTCTGGCGTCCACACTTCCGGGTTGCGCGTGGGAGAGAACCCGTCGAGGTAGATAGCGGTGGCCCAGCCCTCGCCCAGATCCGCACTCAGCACATCCGCGAAGTGAAGAGCGACGGAAGCGCACGCCGTGTTGATCGTCAATGGCGACGCCACCGGCCCTTGCGGTGACTCCAGGGTCGGTGCAGTCGAGGGTGGAGCAGAGCGGCGGGTGCGGGAGCTTGCCTCCCACTGCTTCACCACTTCCACCCAGGCCGGGTGTTCTGCGCCCTCGCCCCCTTCGGCCACTTCCTGTAAAACGTGTGCGGGGGCAGGGTCGAACTCGTAAGCCACGTACTCCAGTGGAACGCCGCGTTCTGCGGTGTCGCTGAGGGTAGCGCGGTAGTTCACGCCGACGCCGAAACCGATTTCCAGCACCCGTGGGGCGGGGTGCGTGTTCGTGCCGGTGCCGTTCAGAAAAACGTGGTGGGCCTGCGCGGCGGCCCCGTGCCTGGAACCGTAGGCTTCGCCGAAGCGTTCATTGTGGGCGGTGCGCGAGCCGTCCGGCGTGGTGATGATGTTCCCGGTTTCGGCCATAACTTCAAGAATACGCCTGTGCGCGGGCAAAACGTCCTGCTTCACGGTTGGCATGGTGGGACGCCTGGTGTCATAGAGACGTCATGTGTCCCGCCCGGCGGGTGTACACTCCGGTCAGCAAAAAAGACTGTTCGGCGCGGCGTTCGTTCGCAGGCACTTCCCTGACATGCAAAGGTTGAGGTGGTTTATGTCCGTTCGTATTGTAAGTATCGCCGCGCACAGCGGCGCTGGGAAAACGACGCTTGCCGAGGCCCTGCTGCACCAGAGTGGGGCCATTACTCGTCGCGGCCGGGTGGAGGATGGCACGACTCAGAGTGACTTCAGTGAGGCCGAGAAGAAACACGGGTTCTCGATCAGTACGTCTAGCCTGCTGCTGAAGCACAAGGACACGGATATCACTGTGCTGGACACGCCCGGTTACGCTGATTTCGTGCGTGAAATTCGCGGGGCCATTCGTGCCGCCGATACGTCCCTGATGGTGGTGAGTGCAGTGAGCGGCGTGGAAGTGGGCACGGAACGGGTGTGGGCTACCGCTGACCGTTTCAACATGCCGCGCATTGTGGTGATCAACAAGATGGACCGTGAACGCGCCGACTTTCACATGGCCCTCGCCAGCGTGAAATCCAGTTTGCCGGGTCATGTGGCCGCCGCTTACCTGCCGGTTGGTGAGGGCGAGCACTTCCGGGGCATCGTGAACATCCTGACCGGGGAAGCCAGTGAGGGGGCGGAAGTGCCGTCTGACATGCGTTCGACCTTACGTGACGCCCGCAGCGAACTGGTGGACGCCATCGTGGAAACGGACGACGACCTGATGAACCGCTACCTGGAAGGCGAGGACATCAGCGACGACGAACTGCACAGTGCGTTCATGAAGGCCGTGCATGCCGGGACGCTGTACCCGGTGATTCCCCTCAGTGCCGAGAAGGGAATTGGCGTGCGCGAACTCCTGAACCTGATGGTCGATGGCCTGCGTAGCGCCGAGGAACGCGGCAACCTGGTGGGTCAGGACGGCGAGGAACGCGAACCGAAGAAAGATGCCCCCTTCAGTGCCCGCGTGTGGCGCAGCAGTGTCGACCCTTACGTTGGGAAACTCGCTTTCATTCGGGTGTGGAGCGGCACGCTGAAACCTGGCGACACTGTGCTGAACACCACGCACGACATCGAAGTCAAACCCGCTCACCTGTACGTCATGAACGGCAAAGACATTCAGGAAGTGCCGGAACTGACGGCGGGCATGATTGGTGTCATCACCAAAATTCAGGACTTGCACACCGGAGACACCCTGGCTGATCCGAAGCACCCCATCCGGTACGACGAACTGTGGATGCCGGAACCCGCCCATACCATTGCCCTGCACCCCACTACCCGTCAGGACGAGGACAAGATCGGCGCGGCCATGCAGCGCCTGATGGAAGAAGATCCCACGCTGCACTTCGCCCGTGAACCGCAGACCGGCGAGCAACTCCTCTCGGGCATGGGCGACATGCACACCACCATCGCCATCGAGAAACTGGCGGCCCTGGGCGTGAACGTCACCACCAGCGCCCCCCAGATTCCTTACCGGGAAACCATCCACGCGGCCGCCGAGGCGCAGGGCAAGCACAAGAAACAGTCCGGCGGGCACGGTCAATACGGCGACTGCAAAATCCGCATCGAGCACGGCGACGGGTACGGCTTCAGGAGCGCCGTGGTGGGCGGAGCTATTCCCGGCAAGTACATTCCCAGCATCGAGAAAGGCGTGCAGGACGCCCTGGAAAGAGGCTTCCTGGCCGGCTTCCCCATTCAGGACGTTCAGGTGACTGTCCTGGACGGCAGCTATCACGATGTGGACAGCAGCGATATCGCTTTCCGAACCGCCGGCAGCCTGGCCCTGAAAAACGCCATGGAGAACGCCAAGCCTGGCCTGATGGAGCCGGTCGTCCTGTTGAAAGTCCGCGTTCCTGCGCAGTTTGCCGGGGACATCATCGGCGACCTCCAGACCCGCCGCGCCCGCGTGCAGGGCATGGATCCCGAGGGCACCGTCATGGTGGTCAGTGCGGTCGTGCCGCAGGCCGAGTTGCAGAATTACAGTGCCGATCTGCGCAGCATTACCGGTGACCGGGGGGCTTTCAGCGTCAAGCCGCAGGGTTATCAGGACGTACCCGACCACATTGCCAGAAAAGTTATCGAGGAACGCCAGAAACAGATGGCGAACGCATAAGCGAACCTGCCCTCTTCTTAATGCCCGGCAGTTTCAAGCTACCGGGCGATTTTTTTGCACTGGGTTCAGCAACCTCGCGGGCGTTGACCACGTAACAAGAGGCATGAAGAAATTAACCCTCGGCTTTCTTCTGGTTGCCTCTGTTGCTACTGCACAAACGCAGACGGTGTTCATTAACGGCGTGGGCCTGCAAGCCACGCCCGTCACGGAGAAAGGCGTCGTGTACTACAAATTCAAAGCTGATGACCTGAAACGTGTCGGCGCAATCACGGCAGGCGGCGTCACCCCCAAAATGGAGGCCGTAAAAGGCTGCGTGGGAGACACGCTCTTCAACGGCGTGTACACCGTGCAACTCCTGAACACCTTCTGGGCAGGAGATCGTTTCGGTGCAACCCTGAAAATAGCGAACGCCAGCAAACAGGAACTTCACAACTTCATGCTCCCCAGCCCCAGCGACGTGAAAGCCGCCAACAAGGCTGGAAATGCCGTCGAAATGCCCAATTATGAAGATAGGTGGCTCGCTACCCTTCTGCCCGGCGCGAACACCACCGTAAAAACCATGACGGACAACATCAAACAGAAGGGCTGGACGCGTCTGCTGGTGCGCCCCAGCGCTTCCAGTATCAGGGAATTGCAGGACGATAAATTACCCCTGGCAAAGGTTTACAACATGGAATTTGACCTGACCTGCACGAAAAAGTAAGCCCTCACGACCCCATGCTGGGAAAAGTCTCGTTCACCACGCGGTCATTCTCGAAGGTGACCACGTTATCGCCACGTCCCGGCGCACCGTAAATCGTCCATGTTGGGGCAGTCAGGATGGTGTTCAGGTCAGCCAGCGGAACTTCCGGCACGCCACGCAACCACAGTAATTGCAGGTGCGTCAGGCCTCGAATGTCCGGTCTGGCTGTTTTCTGCGCTTTTAACCGCGTAATCAAACCGGTCATTTCGTCAGGTGGTGGGGTCAAACTCAACTCGCGTTCCACATGAACGGAACTTTCAAACGGCACCAGGAACTGCTGACAGGTTTTGCCCTCGAAAGGTAATTGCCACGGGGCGGTCGGCATGTTCCCGTGCGGCTACCATGGCTGCCCGCATGCGTTTCGCGGGTTGACCGGTGAACACGAACGGTTGCATGACCGCTCTGGGCGGTAATGTTCCACCACCCCGCCTGACTTCTATGGGTATTTTTTCGGCCCAGCGTTCCACCTTCAGGACTTTCACCGTGTCTTGAATACTTCCGACGTCCTCGGTCGTGCTATAGGGGGTGAAGTACACAAGCGGCCCGTCACCGTACACCCATACATTCTTCCCCTCATATTTTTCGCGTAGCGTGGCGGTGGCCGCGTCGCTCACGGTGGTATGAAGTGGCACGGTCTAAGGTTGGGGTGGCCGGGTTTTTGTTGGTTTCGGCGGCAGAACTTGAGGTTCCCGTCCGCCGGAAGTCAACCCCACCATAATCTCACAGTCACGAGAAAAGCGGGAATGGCTCGGTGCATACGCACTTCATACCATTCCTTACGCGCCCGGGACATCAACTTTTGTTGGTGCTCAATCGTCCAGTTTCACTTCGCGCACCAGGCCCTGTGGGTCTCGCACGTCCAGTTCCTCGCGCAGCAGCGTGATGTTCTCGGTGTGCGTGTAGGTGCGCGTTTCCTTGTTCAGGGTCACGTCGCTCAGGGCGAAGACTTCCTTTTGCACCACGGCCTTTTCATCATGGACAATTACTTCGTAGGTGCGGCCCGGTTCCAGCACTTCGCCGTTCAGGGTAACCTTGCCGGCCCCGTCGCGCACGGTGATTTCCAGGGTTTCGGTGGTCAGGGTCACGGGCAGGACTTCCTCGCGCTGCCTGACCACCTTGCGGATGCTGACGCTGCCCGCCTGTTCACGCAACACCTCTACGCGGGCGCGTTCCTCGTGCAGGGTCAGGGTCTCCAGTTCAGTACTGGTGCGGGCCTGCGACAGCGAGTCGGGATTGATGACTTCGGTGATGTTGCCGCGCCGGACAGCGGTCACGCGGCCTTCGGCCTGGTCGTCCTTGCCGGAAACGACGCGTTCTCCAGGGACATCGGCGCTGAATCTGGGGTCTTCTTGACTGGTCATGGAATCGGAGTCACCTCGGGTGGGTAGGTCGGGGAAGGATGGAAAAAAGGGCAGAGGAATCAACCCTCTGCCCCCTTATGCATGGGGTGGCTCAGACTTTGCGGTCGGCGTCGAGCATGTCGCGGTCGGCCTGGTCGTTGTTCATGTTGGCCTTGGCGCGGTCTTCAGCGGCCAGGGCATCGTGCTTGGGGTTGCCCGTGATGGCCCCGGCCACCTCGTGGCCCACGGCGCGCAGGCGATCAGCACCTTCTTCAAGCTTGTTGCCCGCCGCAGAGGCCACGTCACCCGCGGCGCTGCCAGCGTTGGTCATGGTGCCCACGGCTCCGGTTGTGCCGGTGGTCATGCCACGGGTGCCGTCGGTCATGGTCACTTCGCCGGTCTTGTTGACTTCCAGCACTTCCTTGCCGATGGTGTCGGTCACGGTTTGCGTTTCGGTCACGGCGCGTTTGCCCAGGCTGACTTCTTCGGTCACATAGGCCTGTTTGCTGACGTTGGCGCGTTCGGCTTCCAGCTCGACGGTCATGGTCTGGCTGGCGGCTCCCAGAACGGCGCCTTCCACCGGACGACCATCGCTGACAGCGTGGCGCTCAATGACGACTTCTTCACGGGTCAGGGGCACCTGCACGGTTTCCTGGTGAGTTTCCACGCGCTTGCCGATCTGCACGCTGCCGGCCTTGAACCTGTCCTTGTTGACGATCAGGCGCTCTTCCAGCAGTTGCAGGCGGTCCGGGGTGGAGTACGCATGCTGACGGTAGTTGGCCACTTCAGTGTCCTTGCCGCTGACCACGCGCTCGCGGTACTGGGCGGTGTCGACATCGCTCACGCCACGCAGCACGCGCTCATCGGTGTCCATCATGTCGGTGCTGTAGGCCTGGCCTTCGCGGTATTCGCTCATGGCCTTCACCTGGTCTTTGGTGAGATTGTCGAAGTACACGCCGGTGTCGTCGATGCGGCTGTAGCCCACGGGCACCAGCACTTCCTTGCTGGAGAACCAGCCACCCACGTCAACGAGCAGGAAACGAATGCGGCCCGTGCTGGGTTCGACCAGCGCGTCACGGACGCTGCCGATCTTCTCACCGTTGTAACCGTAAGCCGTGCCGCCGACCGGATTGTAAACGTCGTTCAGGTTGTAGTCGGTGGTGTTGAGTTCGCTGAGGCGGATCAGGCTTTCTTGGTTCATCGTCATGGTGAAACCTCCAGTTTCGAGTCTTTCTTCTCCGGGGCGTTGGATTCCCCCCGCTCATCAGAGTTTGCCGTAGCCCCCCGCCCGGCCATTTGAGACAGGCCTAAAGGCAGGCATACCCGACCTTGAGCAGAACGTCATGAAGATCACTTTGGTTGGCGTCTCATCCGGGTGTCGAGACGCACAAAATCTGCCCAAAGCTGTCCGACACACCAAAATAGGTATGGCTTTAAGTGCTGTCTGGAACGCGCCGATTGAGCCCGGCCGGCGTGGCTTCCGGAGTGCAGACTCGCCAGCGCAGGTGAACAGGCATGAAACTCCTCGTAGACGTTGAAATCACCAGGTACACTGCACCCTGTTAGGCGCCCGCAAAGGCAGGGGATATGCGCGAATTGACGTACCGGCGCAGACGCCCCTGAAAGCAGGCATTTCCGCCTGCGCACCTGGCCGGGACGCTAGCCTGGGGCATGACTGACACGCTGAAGGTCGATCTTCGTTCCGATACCGTGACCCGGCCCACCCCGGAGATGCGTGAGGCGATGGCGAACGCCGTGGTGGGCGATGACGTGTACGGCGAAGACCCCACCGTGAACGAGTTGCAGGACGCCCTGGCGAGAATGACCGGCTTCGAGGCGGGCTTGTTCATGCCGTCGGGCAGCATGACGAATCAGGTGGCGATTGCGGTGCATACCCGCCGGGGCGAGGAGGTTATCTGCGCCGAGGGGTCACACATCTACGAATGGGAGCTGGGCATGATGGCGGCTTTCAGCGGCGTGGTGCCGCGTTTCGTGCCCGCGCCGCTGGGCGTGCCGGATGCGGAGCAGGTGCGGCTGGCGGTGCGTCATAGCATTCACCAGTCGCCCACGGGACTGATCAGCCTGGAGAATACGCACAACAAGGCGGGCGGCACGGTGATTGCGCTGGAAGTGATGGCACAGATTCGCGCCGTCGCCGACGCGGAAGGTTTGCCGCTGCATCTGGACGGCGCGCGGGCTTTCAACGCCGCGGCGGCCCTGAATGTCTCGATCGAGGAAGTCTGCCGCCCTTTCCACACCGTCAGCATCTGTCTGTCCAAGGGCCTGGGCGCCCCGGTGGGCAGCGTGCTGCTCGGCTCGAAGGACTTGATGACCAGGGCGCACCGTTACCGCAAGATGCTCGGCGGCGGCATGCGCCAGGCCGGCGTGCTGGCCGCCGCTGCGCTGATCGCCCTGCGGGACGGCCCCGCCCGCCTGCCCGATGACCACCGCCGCGCCCGGCAGCTGGCCGAAGCGCTCGTGAACGCCGGGTACGACGTGAATATGGCAAGTGTCCAGACCAACATCGTGTACGCCACCCTTCCCGACGCCCAGCGCAAGGTGGACGCCTGGGCCGAGAAAGGTGTGCTGGGCAGTGCCCTGGGGCCGGACGCCGTGCGCCTGGTGCTGCACCACCAGATCGACGACGAGATGCTGCACCGCGCCATTCAGGTCTTGACCGCCTGAAGTGGCCCGCAAGCGCCCCGAAACCGACTGGCCCCCACCACCCGCCGCGCCGGAACGCTGCGCCCTGTGCGAACGGGAAACGCCGACGCTGACCGAACACCACCTCATTCCGCGCTCGCAGGGGCGGAGGCGCGGGCTGAAGGTGGCCGAGTTGCCCACCGTCCTGCTGTGTTCCCCCTGCCACAAGTTCCTGCACAAGACCTTCACCAACGCCGAACTGGCCGGGGAGTTCAGCAGCGTGGACGCCCTGCTGGAGCACCCGGATGTGGAACGCTTCCTGAAGTGGGTACGCAAACAACCTGTTTCCAAATCCCTGCGCGTCAAATGATTCAGGTTGCGGTCAGCCCAGCCTTTAAGCTGAGTCTTGAACCCCCCGGCGTTCAAGGAGAACCGTATGCGACTGACCCGCAAAACGTCCGCCCTGTTGTCCCTCGCACTTGTCTCGCAGGCCGCCGCGTTCTGCGGGTTTTTCGTGGCCAAGGCCGACACGAAACTGTTCAACCGCAGCAACCAGGTCATCATTGCGCGGGACGGGAACCGCAGCGTGTTCACCATGATGAACGACTACCAGGGCAACGTGAAGGACTTCGCCCGCATCGTCCCCATTCCCGTGGTGCCCAGACGCGAGGACATCCGCATCGGTGACCCGAACATCATCAAGAAGCTCGACGCCTACAGCGCCCCGCGCCTGGTCGAGTACTTCGACGAAGACCCGTGCCTGCCGCCTATGCCAAAAGCCCAGACCACCGCGACCTCAGCCATTGTCGAGGACGCCGCCCCCCAGCAACGCCGCGCAGACGCGCTGGGCGTGAAGATCGAGGCCAGTTACCAGGTGGGCGAGTACGACGTGCTGATCCTGAGTGCCAGGCAGCAAAACGGTTTGGCGACCTTCCTGCGTGACGAGGGGTACAGGTTGCCGGCCGGGGCGGAAAAAATGCTGGGCGATTACCTGCGCGGAGGCATGAAGTTCTTCGTGGTGCGCGTGAATCTGGAACGCTTCGACCAGTCCGGCGGGGGCTTCCTGAACCCCATCGTCATGACCTACCAGTCCGAGAAATTCATGCTGCCCATTCGGCTGGGCACCCTGAACTCGCCCGGCACCGAGCAGGACCTGACGCTGTACCTGCTCTCGAGCCAGGGCCAGGTGGAAACCAGCAACTACCGCACCGCGAAAATCCCCAGTGGGCAGGAAGTGCCGCTGTTCGTGAAACAGGACTTCGGGAAGTTCTACCGCGACCTCTTCAAAACCACGCACCTGCGCGAGGGCCGCGACGTGCCTCTAATGGAGTACGCCTGGAACACGAACTGGTGCGACCCGTGCAGCACCGAGCCGCCCACCCCGGCGGAACTGGCCGAAGCGGGGGTATTCTGGCGGCAGCAGAACGCGGGCGCCGGGGTGAAGCCCGCCCTGCCGGCCCTGAAGATTCCCGACACGCCCGGCAAGCCCGTGTACCTGACCCGCTTGCACGTGCGTTACACCGCAAAAACGTACCCGCAAGACCTGCACTTCAAGGTCACGCAGAATACCGGCAACTTCCAGGGCCGTTACGTGTTGCGTCACCCTTACACCGGGGCGGCCGGGTGCGAGGCGGGGCGGCAGTACCGCGCCAGCCTCCCGAAACAGCGTGAGCAGCAGGCCCAGAACCTGGCGCGGCTGACCGGCTGGGACATCGGCGACATCCGCAAGAGAATGCAGAGGCAGTGAGGCTTCCTGAACGGGCCGCAGGGAAGAGGGTGGAGTGAAGGCAAGCGGCCCGCCGGCGCGGTAAGCTCACGGGGATGACCACCCCGACCCCCACGCCCCCCACCGGGCCGGAAGACCCACCCGTTCAACTGACCCCCCAGACGCGGGGTGTCCGCGCGGTGGACGGCAACCGCGCCGCGCTGCTGCTGCTGGTCGTGCAGAACGTCGCTTCGGCCCTGCTGATCCGGTATGCGGGCGCGGGCCTGGGGACAGCGCTGCTGGGTTCCTTCCTGATCACAGTGCTGCTGGCCTTCCTGGCGCTGCCCGGCCCCATGCGTGCGCTGCTGGCCGATTCGCGCTGGCGCACCCCGCCCGCCTGGGGCACCGCCCTGGCCGGCTTCGCGCTGGGGTTCATGGCCTCGCGCGCCTTCGCACTGGCGTACCTCATGCTGGTGCCGGGCGCCGCCAGCAGCGTGCCGCAATTCCTGAGCAAGGGCATTGACCTGTGGGTGCTGGTGCTGTCGGCGGGGCTGCTGATACCACTGGCCGAGGAAGTGGCCTTCCGCGGCCTGATGATGCGCGGGCACGAACGCGCCGCCGGGTTCACGGTGGCCGCCCTGACCAGCACCCTGGCCTTCTCCATTGCTCACGGGGTGCCGGCCAGCATCGCGGGCATCCTTCCGCTGGCTTACGTGCTGGCCAGGATCGTGCAGCACACCGGCAGCCTGTGGAACGCGGTGATCATTCACGCGCTGAACAACACCCTGTCGGTGGTGCTGGGCGCGGTGCTGGCCGGCAACAGCCTGGGAAAGCAGAACGAAGCGATGGACATGCTGAAAAGCGAGGCCCTGCGCCTCCCGCTGGCGGGCGGTGCCCTGCTGTTCGGCGCGGCGGTGCTGTTCGTGGTGCAGCAGTGGTTGACGCCGAGGCCCGACCCGCAGGTGCTCGACCTACAGATGCCCAGTGCGCAGGTGTCCAGTACCCGGGGCCCGTGGCTCAGCGCCGCCTACGTGGTGATCGTGCTGTTCGGCCTGCTGGCCATTCTGGCGGGCCTTCCCGCTGTGCAGGCGCAACTCACCAACCTGCGCGGCGTCCTGCGCTGACCCTGCCGCATGCTCGACCGACTGAAAAGCGCGGCCAGCCGCCTGAAAGCCGAGCTGCTGGCGCTCAGTTACGCCGCCCGTGACCCGCGCACGCCCTGGTACGCCCGCGCCCTCGCGCTGCTGGTGCTGACTTACGCCCTGAGTCCCATCGACCTGATTCCCGACTTCATTCCGGTGCTGGGCTATCTGGACGACCTGCTGCTGCTTCCTGCCGGGCTGTGGCTGGCCCTGCGCCTGATCCCCCCGCAGGTCATGGCCGACGCCCGCGCGCAGGCGTCCCGCCACCCCCACAAACTGGGCAAAAGCATCTGGGGACTGCTGCTGATGCTCTTGATCTACGCGGCCCTGGTCGTCCTGACCTGGCGCTGGTGGACACTTCGCTAGAGCATTTGACAAAAGAACGCCGTGATTTTGTCCGGGCAGACTGGTACAGCTCGCAGAGAGCGAGTGAATTCAGACGAGCAGGACGAAGAATGGAGCGCTCTGGGATGCCCTTCCACAGAGCGCGTCATTTGGAGGACTGCTCTAGAGTGGGGGAGAAGATGGCCCAACCCAAGAAAAAGAAGGCGCCCCCCAGGAACGCCCCGCCCAGAACAAATTCACCTGCCGCGCCTCCCGTCGCCGCGCCGTTGCCGGCCGAACTGCTGACCTCTCCAGCCACGTTCGGCGCCAGGCTGGCGCGGGCGAACACCGTGGCCTGGCAGTACTGGCCTGCGCCCGTGATGGCGGCGCTGCTGGCGGGGCTGGCCTATGCCCTGCTGATGCGTCCCGGCCTGAACCTGGCCGCTGCCGAAGCCCTGAAGGCCGCCGGCGAAAGCGGTGCCCTCGCGCCCACCGTGCTCTCGCATATTGCCAACGCTTTCGGCACCTTCTTCCTGACCACCCTGACCTTCCTGACCATGTGGGGCCTGGGCCGGGTCGGCATCCGTAGCCCCCAGGCCAAGGTGGCCGAGGTCTACAGCGCCACCTTCACCCTGCTGGTTCCCCTGTTCCTGCTGGTGATCCTGCTTATTCTGCTGACGCCCGCCAGTGCATGGGCTTTAAGTCCCGCCGAGATCAGCGCCGCAAAGGGTCAACTGGTCGACCTGCAACGCGCCGCCCTGCATGTGGCGTCCCGCACGCCCGCCGCGCTGGCGTTTGTAGGAGTCACGCTGCTCGGCACGCTGGCGCAATTCGCGCTGGCTTACCCCGCCCTCAAAGCCACTGCTGGAAGCCGGGCCATGCGCGGCGTGCTGCTGCCCCTGCTGCCTGCCCTGCTTATCCAATTCCTGGGGGTGGCCCCCCTGATCTTCGCCCGCTGAGGTCGATCCAACTGGTTCACTTGCGCTGTCCTTCCACCGGCCTTCTGTCAGCCAAGAGCAAAAGGAAAACCCCCACCCGTCTCCGAGTGGGGGTCTGCCTTGAGCTTTCCAGCAGCGTTCAGTCGCCGTAGCTGGGGTTGATGTTGGTGGGGCGGGTGTCGTCGTAACGCTGGTTCCCGGTAACGGAGTCGGTGCTGGTGCTGCCTTCGCCGTATTTTTCCAGGGTGCGTTCGTCGGCCACCTGCATGTCGCGTACGGTCAGCAGGCCCGTGCCGGCGGGAATCAGTTTCCCGAGGATCACGTTTTCCTTGAGGCCGATCAGGTCGTCCACCTGGCCGCGCATGCTGGCTTCGGTCAGCACGTGGGTGGTGTGCTGGAAGCTGGCGGCCGAGAGCCACGACTTGGTGGTCAGGCTGCTCTTGGTGATGCCGAGCAGCACAGGCTTCCAGCTGGCCGGGGTCTGGCCTTCGGCGAGGTTCTCGTTGGCCCCGTCGACTTCCCAGCGCTCGACGGTCTGCCCTTCCAGCAGCGTGGTGTCACCGCCGTCGGTGACTTCGACCCAGCGCAGCATCTGGCGCACGATCACTTCGATGTGCTTGTCGTGAACCTTCACGCCCTGCGAGCGGTACACGCGCTGCACTTCCTCGACCAGGTAACGCTGGGCGGCGTCGGTGTCCTTGTACAGCAGCAGGTCGTGGGGGTTGATCGCGCCGCGCGTGAGGGCCTGCCCGGCTTCCACGCGGTCGCCATCCTTCACGATCATGCGCAGCGCCTTGCCGATCTTGGTGGCGGTCTTGCTGGAGTACGCCTCGTCGTCGGCGTCGATGCGCACCAGGTAGCGTTCTTCCTCGTCCTCGATGCGAACCACGCCGTCACGGTCGGCGACCACGGCCTGGGTCTTGGGCTTGCGGGCCTCGAACAATTCGATCACGCGGGGCAGACCCATGGTGATGTCGCCGCCGCCGGCGATCCCGCCGGTGTGGAAGGTACGCATGGTGAGCTGCGTGCCGGGTTCACCGATGGATTCGGCGGCCACGACGCCCACCGCTTCGCCCATGCTGACGGGTTTGGCCTGCGAGAGGTCGTACCCGTAGCACTTCTGGCACACGCCCGCCTTGACCTTGCAGTTCAGCGGTGTGCGGACGAATACTTCCTGAAGGCTCTTGGCGTCCCTGGTAATCGCTTTCACGTCTTCCAGCGAGAGCATCTCGCCTTCGGGAATCACGCGGCCGTCGCTCAGTTCCACGTCGCTGGTCAGGGTGCGGCCGTAGATGCTGGTCTCGATTTCGCTGCCCTTGCGGGTGCGCCATTCGCCGGTGCGCTCGTCGGTGGCGCCCAGCGGAATCACGGTGTAATCGGTGCTGCCGCAGTCCACGTCGCGCACCACGACTTCGTGGGCCACGTCCACCAGTTTACGGGTGAGGTAACCGGAGTCGGCGGTACGCAGAGCGGTGTCGGCCCCACCTTTACGCGCCCCGTGGGTCGAGATGAAGTACTCCAGCACGGTCAGCCCTTCACGGAAGCTGGCGCGAATCGGCACTTCGATGGTGCTGCCGTCGGGGCGGGCCATCAGGCCGCGCATCCCGGCCAGCTGACGGATCTGCTGCGGGTTCCCGCGCGATCCCGAAGCGGACATGATCCACAGGGGGTTGAAGGGGTAGTTCTGGCTGAAGTTCTCGAACACAGCGTTCTTCACGGCGTCCGTCGTGTCGTTCCAGAGTTGCACGACCTGCTTGTAGCGTTCCTCATCAGTCATGAAGCCGAACTCGTAGTTCTGCTCGATCTCGGAGAGTTTCGCGTCGGCTTCGGCCAGCAGTTCGGGCTTGTTGGGCGGCAGCACGATGTCGTCGATACCGATGGTGATGCCCGAGGTGGTGGACAGTTTGAAGCCGCTGTCCTTCAGGCCGTCGAGCAGACCGGCGGTGGCCTCGATGCCCAGTTCCTTGAAGCAGGCCATGACCATGTCCTTCAGGGCGTCTTTCTCGTACACCGTGTTCAGGTCGACCAGTTGATCGACCAGGCGACCCTGCACGCCCAGCGCTTCCTGCACCATGCGGCGGAAGGTGACGCGCCCGGCGCTGGTTTCGTGAACCTCGCCGTTCAGGCGAATGCGCACGTGATCCTGGTAGTCGATGACGCCCTGATCCACCGCCAGAATCGCTTCGTCGGGCGTGGAGAAGGTGTACAGCAGGCGGCCCGGGCTGGTTTCCACGCCGTTCACCTCAATCGGGGTGTTCAGGTGGAGCTTGCCGTCCTCGTAGGCCTTCAGGGCTTCCTGCTCGTCCGCGAACTTGCTGCCCGCGCCCAGGTTGTCCCTGCGCAGCTGGGTCAGGGTGAAGATGCCAAGCACGATGTCACGGCTGGGTTTCACGTTCGGCTCGCCGTTGGCGGGCGAGAGCAGGTTGTGGGCCGACAGCATCTGAATGCGGGCTTCGGCCTGCGCCTGGGCGCTCAGCGGCACGTGAATCGCCATCTGGTCACCGTCAAAGTCAGCGTTGAAGGCTTCACAGACCAGCGGGTGCAGCTGGATGCTCTGGCCTTCCACCAGCACCGGCTCGAAGGCCTGGATGCCCAGTCGGTGCAGGGTCGGCGCGCGGTTCAGCAGCACGACCTTGTCCTCGATGACCTCTTCCAGCGCGTCCCACACGCTGTCACGGGTGTCGCGGTAGCGTTCGAGCATCTTGCGGGCCTGCTTGATGTTGGTGACTTCGCCCTTCTCTTCGAGCACCTTGAACAGGAACGGTTTGAACAGCTCCAGCGCCATGCGCTTGGGCACACCGCACTGGTGCAGCTTCAGCTGCGGGCCGACCACGATCACCGAGCGGCCGGAGTAGTCCACGCGCTTGCCCAGCAGGTTCTGGCGGAAACGGCCCTGTTTGCCGCCCAGCAGGTCGGTCAGGCTGCGCAGGCTGCGGTCGGAACCGGGGTTAGTCACAGGGCTGCCGCGGCGGCCGTTGTCGATCAGGGCGTCCACCGCTTCCTGAAGCATGCGCTTCTCGTTGCGGATGATCATGTCCGGCGCGCCCTGCGAGATCAGTTTCTTGAGGCGGTTGTTGCGGTTGATCAGGCGGCGGTACAGGTCGTTCAGGTCGGACGTGGCGAAACGTCCGCCGTCCACCTGCACCATCGGGCGCAGGTCTGGCGGCATCACCGGAACGGTATTCAGGATCATCCAGGTGGGGTTGTTGCCGCTGGCCTTGAAGCTGCGGGTCACTTCCAGCCGTTTGCGGGCCTTGGCGCGTTTGTGGCGCGAAGAGTCCTTCATCTGCTCGGACAGTTCCGCTTCCAGCTCGTCCAGGTTCAGGTCGTCGAGCAGTTCCTTCACGGACTCGGCGCCCATCTTGGCGTCGAAGTCGTAGGACTCGATCACGCGCACCTGCTTGCGCACCAGGTCAATCTCGATGCGGCCCGAGATCTCGCTGCGCAACCCTCCCTCGTCGGCCAGTTCGTCACCGGGTTCGACGCGGTCACCGTTCACCACCAGGGGCTCGTCGCTGTAGGTGTACACTTTCGCTTTGCTCACGATGATGCTGGCAGGCGCGTGCAGCGTGATGACCCCGTCGGCCTCGGCAGTGATTTCTTCGTCCTTGTCGATGGCCCCCACGACTTTCTGGCCTTTCTTCACGGGGCTGCCGTCGCCGACCAGCACGTGCATGGTGGGGTTGATGGGGTACTCGGCGCGGCGCGTCCAGTGGGCGTTTACGGTCACGTCGCCCTTCTTGGGGAAAGTGACGCCCGACAGGCTGCTGTCGCGGCTCACGCGCAGGCGGCTGCCGCTCTTGGCCGTCGCCAGCACGTCGCCCGCCGCCACGATTTCACCGTAGACGACGCTCACGTCCATGCCGTGAGGCACGTACACGCGCGAGATCACGTCACCAAAGGGTGCGGCGTCCTCTTCATCGCTTTCTTCCGCGCGTTCACGGATTTCCAGCATGACGCTGTCCTCGCCCATCTCCAGCACGTTCACCACACCGTCCACCGGCGCGGTGACCTGCACGTCGGCTTCCAGTTCGGCCAGGATTTCTCCGGCGCGGAAGGCCTCCTGCTCGACCAGCATCTCGGCGGGCACGGGCAGCAGGGCCTCGACGTTCTCGGCGTAAGCGATCTCGGCGCGGCGCGGGAAACGGTACTGCGCCAGACCGTCCATCTTGCTGACCACGTTGCCGCCCAGCGTCTGACCACGGGTGACGTACTCACCGTCACGCACGACGGCTTCCTGACCGTTCGGAACAGTGTACGTCTCCTGCCGCCCGAAACGCAGTTCACGGTACTCGTCGTCCGAGAGCAGTTCGCCGCGCTTCAGCGGGCGCCCGTCCTTCTGGGCATTGCGCGGATCGGTCACCAGGAAGGAGCTGAAGTACAGCACCTTTTCCAGCTGTCCGGCCGAGAGGTCGAGCAGCGTGCCGATTTTGCTGGGCGTGTCCTTCACGTACCAGATGTGCGCGGCAGGCGTCGCCAGGTCGATGTGGCCCATACGGTAACGGCGCACCTTGCTGCTCGTCACCTCAACGCCGCAGCGTTCACAGACTTTGCCTTCATACCGCTGACGCTTGTACTTCCCGCAAGCGCACTCGTAGTCCTTGATCGGCCCGAAGATGCGCTCGTCGAAGAGACCCTCGCGCTCCGGCTTCAGCGTGCGGTAGTTGATGGTTTCCGGTTTCTCAACTTCGCCAAAGCTCCACTCGCGGATTTTCTCCGGACTGGCGATGGCGATACGAACTTTGTTAAAGTCCTTCATTCAAACTCCTGTTATTGAAAGAACCTTGAGTTTTAGCGCCTTTCTTCTCGTAATCGTCTGATTGATCTCATGAGCCAGATCGTCTGCAAAACGATAAAAACGCTGGGTGAGATATAAAGAATTGGCTCAGACCTCTTTGCGACTAAGACAGAAATAAGCAGTCCAGCAAATATCACGATCATCGTTGCATTGAAGATGATGTCGAAAACCGCACTGCTTCTTTTCATGCTTACCGTTTCGGCATCATGCCTTCAAAGATGTCCACGTTCCGGTCGTTCTGGTCGAGGACTTCCACGTCCAGGCCGAGGGAGTGCAGCTCTTTGACCAGCACCTTGAAGGATTCGGGGATGGTGCTGCCGGAGACTTCTTCGCCTTTGACGATGCTCTGGTAGGCGGCGTCGCGTCCGTCGATGTCGTCGGATTTGATGGTCAGCATTTCCTGAAGCACGTGCGCTGCGCCGTAGGCTTCGAGCGCCCACACTTCCATTTCGCCGAAGCGTTGTCCGCCGAACTGGGCCTTCCCGCCGAGGGGCTGCTGGGTAATCAGGCTGTAGGGGCCGGTGGAGCGGGCGTGCAGCTTGTCTTCCACCATGTGGTAGAGCTTCATGACGTACATGATGCCGACCACCACAGGGCCGCTGATGGGTTCGCCGGTGCGTCCGTCGAACAGGATGCTCTTGCCGGTGCGGCTCAGTTGCATCTGAGCTTTTTCGTAATCGCCCTGCGGCGGGTCGATGACGCCCAGTTTCGCGCCGCGTTCCAGCACCTCGATTTCGCGCTTGTCGAGTTCGAAGCCCTCGTCCTTGCGCTTCTGGAGGCGTTCGGCGGCGGCGACTTCCAACATTTCCTTGATGGTCGCCTCGGTCACGGAGTCGAACACCGGGGTCTCGAATTTCTGACCCGTCAGGCGGGCCACTTCGCCCAGGTGGGTTTCCAGAATCTGGCCCAGGTTCATGCGCGAGGGCACACCCAGCGGGTTGAACACGATGTCCACGGGCGTGCCGTCTTCCAGGTAGGGCATGTCCTCGGGGGCCATGATCTTGGAGACGACGCCCTTGTTGCCGTGGCGGTTGGCGACCTTGTCACCCACCTGCAACTGGCGTTTCTGGGCCACGTACACGCGCACCATTTCACGCACGCCGGGCTTCAGGTCCACGCCTTCGTCGCCGCGGCGGAAGCGCACGGTCTTCACCACGATGCCGCCCTGACCGGACTGCACGCGCAGCGAGGTGTCCTTCACCTCGCGGGCCTTCTCACCGAAGATGCTTCTCAGCAGGCGTTCTTCGGGCGTGGGTTCGCTCTCGCCTTTGAAGCTGGTCTTGCCGACCAGAATATCGCCGGGCTTGACTTCCGCGCCCACGCGCACGATGCCGTCCTCGTCGAGGTCGCGCAGCGCGGCCTCAGACAGACCGGGGATGTCGCGGGTGATCTTTTCCGGCCCCAGCTTGGTGTCACGGGCCTCGATCTCGTCTTTCTCGATGTGGACGCTGGTGTAGAAGTCCTGGCGCACCAGGCCCTCGTTGATGCAGATGGCGTCCTCGAAGTTGAAGCCGTCGAAGGGCATGATGGCGATGGTGATGTTGTGCCCCAGCGCCAGGCGGCCAAAGTCGCTGGCAGGGCCGTCGGCGATGACCTGACCGGCCTTGACTTCATCCCCGGTCTTGACGATCGGGTGCTGGTCGAGGTTGGTGCCCTGGTTGCTGCGGGTGAAGCGCACCAGCTCGAAGGTGCGGACGTTGCCCTTGTTCAGGTTCACGTCGGGCGCGTCCTCGGTCAGGGTGATCTGGATGGCGCGGGCGTCCACGTACGTCACGCGGCCATTCACGTCGCTGACCACGCTGGTGCCGGAGTCGGTCACCACGCGGCGCTCGACGCCGGTGCCCACGGCGGGGCTGTCGGCGCGCACCAGCGGCACGGCCTGCGACTGCATGTTCGATCCCATCAGCGCGCGGTTGGCGTCGTCGTGCTCCAGGAACGGAATCAGAGAAGTGTTGATCGAGACGATCTGCTTCGGGCTGACGTCCATGTACTCGACTTCTTCCGGGTGGTACAGCAGCGGGTCACCCTTGCGGCGGGCCAGGACGCGCTCCTCACCGAAAGTGTTGTCGTCGTTCAGCGGGCTGTTGGCCTGGGCGATGGTGTAACGGTCTTCGATATCGGCCGTCATGTACTCGACGTTCTCGGAGACCACGCCATTTTCCACCTTGCGGTACGGCGCCATGATGAAGCCCAGGTCGTTCACCTTGGAGTAACTGGCCAGCGAGGAAATCAGACCGATGTTCGCGCCTTCCGGCGTCTCGATGGGGCAGATGCGCCCGTAGTGGGTACGGTGCACGTCGCGCACGTCGAAACCGGCGCGTTCACGGGTCAGGCCGCCCGGCCCCAGCGCGGAGATACGGCGTTTATGGCGCAGATCCGACAGTGGGTTGGTCTGATCCTTGAACTGCGAGAGCTGCGAGCGTCCGAAGAACTCACGCATGGCCGCCACGATCGGGCGGTTGTTCACCAGTTTGGTGGGGGTCGCGGCGTCGGGGTTGCCCAGCAGCATGCGCTCACGCACACCACGCGCCATGCGGCCCATGCCCACGCGCAGCTGGTCGGCCAGCAGTTCGCCCACGGTGCGCACGCGGCGGTTGCCGAGGTGGTCGATGTCGTCCTCATTAAATTGATTGTCAGAACCAACAGCGGCGACATTGTCCAAAAGTCGGTACACGCTATTTACAACACGTTCTTTATAGATTTGTCTGTTGCTTTGAAATTCCGATTTAGACATTGTTGCCTGACCCCCATCACTAAGGGTCTTGACGAAGCCTTCGTACCAGCTATCAAACGCCTTTTCTAGCTTTTCCTTAATATTATTTGAGGCTATGTATTTTCTTAAGGCATCATCGGTCGTTCTAGCTGATTCGCCGCCTTTGACGGCAGCCTGTAAATCACTAATCAGATTTGCAATGGACTTCTCTGAGGAAAGAACTTCTCGCGTAATCCAAAAATCAAAGGATGCACTGATTGCGCTGTCAACCTTAGCCCCATAAGATGCATCTTGGTTGGTAAGACCTAAAAGATATCTGATTGTTGTAATTAAGCCTTCGTCGTAAAAGCGCCCATTGATATAGGTTAGTAATGTCCTGGCATCTGACTCAACGCCCAGCTTGCGGTTCATCTTGAAGCGGCCCGGCTCGCCCAGATCGTAGCGGCGCGGGTCGGCCAGCAGGCCGTACAGGTACTGAATGGCCTTGTCACGCTTCGGGGGGTCGCCGGGGCGCAGCACCGTGAACAGGCGCAGCAGGGCCTCGTCGGCGCCCATGCCCGCGCTCTTGTCCTCGGGCAGCTCGGCGCCTTCGGGCTCGAACTCGGTGAACAGCGCGCGCAGGCTGGCGTCGTCGTAACCCAGCACGCGCAGCAGCATCGCCACCGGGAACTTGCGCTTGTTGACCTTCATTTCCAGGATGCCGCCCGCGAACTCCAGTTCGATCCAGGGACCGCGCTTGGGCATCGGGATAATCGCGGCGGTGTACAGCTTCTTGATGCCCTTGTAGGAGCTGGTGAAGTACACGCCGGGGCTGCGGTGAATCTGCGAGATCACCACGCGGTCGGCCCCGTTGATCACGAAGCTGCCGTCCTCGGTCATCAGCGGCAGGTCGCCCAAGAACACCTGGTCTTCCTTGATCAGGCCGCTGTCCTTATGAATCAGTTGCAGTTTGGCGTACATCGGCGCCTGGTAGGTCAGGTCCTTCTCGCGGCACTCCTCGGGGCTGTAGGGCGGCTCGCCCAGGCGGTACTCCAGGTAGTCCAGCACCAGGCCCGTGCTGCGGCCTTTTTCGGTCTCGTCGATGGGAAACACTTCACGGAAGGCACTTTCCAGACCGACATTGTCCCGCTGATCCGGGGCCCGGTCGGCCTGAAGGAACGCCCGGAAGGAGTTCACCTGCACTTCCGTCAGCTCTGGAAGATTGATGACTTCCTTGATTTCGCCGAATCGCTCGATACGGGGGGGAGTTTTCTGCGTCATGCACACCTCTGAGAAAAAAGAACACCGCCAGGAAACGGCAAAAACAGGCACGCGGCAAACCTTTCCGCGTCCCACACCAAAAAAACTACTTGTGGAATCCGTTAATCAATGAACTCCTGCATGACCCATCATGGTCAGCCAAACTTCAGTATACGCGCTGATGTAAAAACGGTCAAATAAGCAAGCGCCCTGGGTACACCTTCGCCTTGATCCTCATGCTAAAGCCGGATGCCCTGGTGACAAGGGGCCCTTAAATTCAGGACATGAACCTGAGGCAATGGCTGCTGACTGCGCTGATGACGCTTGGCCTGGCGCAGGCAAAGGGGGGGCCGCACGTGACCTCCTCTCTCAATTGCCCGCTCAACAGCAGTCCGGCAAAATCCGTCGATTGCCGCTGGCAAGTCCCGGCGGGAACAGTGCGGGTGGTAGGTGATTCCCCTCGTTACGACATCATTCTCAGCGCCCATACGCAGGCCGGAAAGCTGCGCTGGCAGGAAAAGAAGGTGAGCATCATTTTCGGCATTCAATTGCTGGATGGCGTGCTGGTGATCGACACCAACAGTAATGGGGCCGGAACCATGATCTCGTCCTCGACCGCCCTGATCTCACCGAAGCTGAACCCACCTGTCTGGATCTGGGGCTCGTTCATCATCAGCCGCCCGTCTGGTCACCTGGCCCTGTTCACGCAGGAGGACGTGATTCGTCCCGAGGACGATGCCGGCCTGTCCTTTCAGCGTGTGACGTTGACACCGGAGATCAGGGTTGACCCCATTCACTTCGACCAGCCCAGTCGCCCCAGCTGCGGCGCAGCGCACGGCGGGTGGGAGGCCTTCGGGCAACCGAAATTCACGCAGCGTTATGTTTACGTCATGCGGCAGGACAGCTGCGGGTACTTCATGACGCGCTTCGACTGGGTGACACCGGACGCGAGACCGCTCAGTGACGCCGTCTCCGTGACAAAGTAGCCCCCACGCTGCGCCCGCTGACTTCTATTTTTTCCAGCGGGTGATTCCTGCGGGTTGCCTGACTTGCTGCGGCGTCCAGGCTTTCGCTTGACCCGCTTGCTTTCGGGTGGCACACTGCGGTCACGTCAACAGGGGTGCTTTCCGCGCAGTGCGGAGGGCTGAGAGGGCCAGCGGGCCTAACCCTAGAACCTGAACTGGGTAACACCAGCGGAGGAAGATTGACGTGAGCGGACTTCCTGCATGCCTGCATGGGCCGCCCTCCTCCGGAATGTTTTCAGGGGGAGGGCTTTTTTATTGAATGAACAAGCGAAGCGGGTGCAGCCGGGAAAAGGCCACTCCCTCGATGTTTTTTGATCTGAACCGACGTTGAATCTACTTCCGGCGTGCCGTTTGAGCTGCGGCCCGTGTCCTTGCTTCTCTGCCTGTTGTGCCCCTGGAGGCCCCCTATGTCCCTGAACCCCGAGATCCTGTCCACCACGCCCTTTCCCGGCAGCGAGAAACGCTTCCTGACCGGAGAACTTCATCCTGATGTGCGCGTGCCCGTGCGCGCCATCCGCCAGACGCCGACGGTCGAGGCGTGGAGCGGCGTGACCCGCAGCACCCCGAACCCGGACCTGCTCGTGCCGGACACCAGCGGCCCGTACACCGACCCTACCGTGCAGATCGACCTGGAACGCGGCCTGAGCGTCGCCCGGCCCTGGCTGGCGCACGACCCGCGCCTGGAGGTCACGCCCCGCTTCGCGGCCCAGGCCGACCTGGACGGCCCGCTGCCGTTCCCGGCGGTGCCCGCCCCCCGCCGTGCCAGATCGGGGCAGGCATTCACGCAGATGCAGCGTGCCCGCGCGGGCGAGATCACGCCCGAGATGGAATTCGTGGCCCTGCGCGAGACCCTGCGCCAGCACGCCAGCTTCGACCTGACGCAGCAGCATCCCGGCGAGGCCTTCGGCGCGGTCATCCCCCGCGAGATCACCCCAGAATTCGTGCGCGCGGAGGTCGCCCGCGGCCGGGCCGTGATTCCCGCGAACGTGAACCACCCGGAACTCGAACCCACGGTCATCGGCCGGAACTTTCGCGTGAAGGTCAACGCGAACCTCGGCACCAGCATCGTGACCAGCAGCATCGAGGAGGAGGTCGAGAAGATGGTCTGGGCCGCCCGCTGGGGCGCGGACACCGTCATGGATCTCTCCACGGGCCGCTTCATTCACCAGACCCGCGAGTGGATCCTGCGCAACAGCCCCGTGCCCATCGGCACCGTGCCCATCTACCAGGCGCTGGAGAAGGTCGGTGGGAAGCCCGAGGAGCTTACCTGGGACCTGTACCGCGACACGCTGATCGAGCAGGCCGAGCAGGGCGTGGACTACTTCACCATTCACGCCGGGGTGCGCCTCGCCCACGTTCCGCTGACCGCCCGCCGCCGCACCGGGATCGTGTCGCGCGGCGGCAGCATCCTGGCGAAATGGTGCCTGGCGCACCACCGGGAGAACTTCCTGTACACGCACTTCCGCGAGATCTGCGAGATCATGGCCGCGTACGACATCACCTTCAGCCTCGGGGACGGCCTGCGCCCCGGCAGCATCGAGGACGCCAACGACGCCGCGCAGTTCGCGGAACTGGACACCCTGGGCGAACTCACCACGGTCGCGTGGGAGCACGGCGTGCAGACCATGATCGAGGGGCCGGGGCACGTGCCCATGCAGCTCATCCGCGAGAACATGACCCGCCAGCTCGACGTGTGCAAAGAAGCGCCCTTCTACACCCTGGGGCCGCTCACCACCGACATCGCTCCCGGCTACGACCACATCACGTCCGCCATCGGCGCCGCGCAGATCGCGTGGTACGGCACGGCCATGCTCTGCTACGTCACGCCCAAGGAACACCTCGGCCTGCCCGGCAAGAACGACGTGCGCGAGGGTCTCATGGCGTACAAGATCGCCGCGCACGCCGCCGACCTCGCCAAGGGCTACCCCGGAGCGCAGGCCCGCGACAACGCGCTCAGCAAGGCCCGCTTCGAATTCCGCTGGCAGGACCAGTTCAACCTTTCACTCGACCCGGAACGCGCCCGCGCCCTGCACGACGAAACCCTGCCCGCCGAAGCCGCCAAGACCGCGCACTTCTGCTCCATGTGCGGCCCGCACTTCTGCTCCATGAAACTCAGCCAGGACATCCGCGCCGCCGACGTGCTGGCCGGCATGGAGGCCAAGGCCCGCGAGTTCCGCGAGTCGGGCGGCGAACTGTACACCGACGCGGTGGGCGCCGATGACTGAGGAAAAATTGCCGGAAACATCGCAGATGGTTTCCCGAGCAGCGCGAGCCGCAACCAAAGGGTTCGGCGGAATGGATGGACATTCGGGCGTTGTTCCCGGATGTGCAGGAATGCAGGCGAATCCTACGCGGCCCCTGGGCGTGCTGTACCTCGTCGCCACGCCCAGGGCCGGGCAGCCGGAACCAGAATTCCTGGCCCGCGTGGAGGCCGCGCTGGACGGCGGCGTGGACACGCTGCAACTCCGCTGCAAGGACTGGGAAGCCGCCCCGTACATTGCCCTGGGCGAGAAGGTGCGGGAGCTCGCGCACGCCCGGAACGTGCCCTTCTTCATCAACGACCGCGTGGACGTCGCCGCAGCGGCCGGCGCGGACGGCGTTCACCTGGGCCAGAACGACCTGCCCGTGCGGTGGGCACGCGACCTCGCGCCGCAGCTGCGCGTCGGGCGCAGCACCCACCGCCCCGAGGACGCCGAGGCGGCGCTGCGTGAGGCTCCCGCGTACTTCGCCGCCGGTCCCGTGCACGCCACGCCCACCAAACCCGGCCGCGCCCCGGCTGGTCTGGAGTACCTGCGGCACGTCGCCGCGCTGACCCCTCCGCTGCCCTGGTACGCCATCGGCGGGATCGACCTGCACACCCTTGATGCTGTCCTGGATGCCGGAGCCACCCGCGTGGCCGTCGTCCGCGCCGTGCTCGACGCCCCTGACCCCGCGCAGGCCGCCAGTCAACTCAGGGAAAAACTCGGACGAGTCCAGCTCACGGAACAGGCCGCCACCCTGCACGTCAACGGCGCGCCCCACCCGCACACGCCCGGCCTGACCCTGCACGCCCTGCTGCGCGAGCTGAATATTTCCCGTGAGCGCGTCGCGATTGCCGTCAACGACGACTTCCACCCCGGCGGGCAGGCACCCGATCAACGGTTGGAAGCCGGAGACAATGTGGAAATCGTGCGTGTCATCGGCGGGGGGTAAAGAGAGCACCTCTCTGCTGCGCCGCTTTTCGAGAACGGGAAAAACAGTGCCCCAAGGCTACGCTTCCTTTTTAAGGGGAGCTGACCCGAAGGGCCGGAGGGGTCGCACCGAGCATCAATTCCCATCTTTTCAATCTTTCTGGAGTTCTTATGTCTGATTCTTTGCTGCTGGGTGGCCGTTCGTTTTCGTCGCGCCTGTTCGTAGGAACCGGGAAGTACCGCGATTTCACGGTGATGCGTGAAGCGCTGCTGGCGTCCGGAACCGAGCTGGTCACGGTGGCAATTCGCCGGGTGGAATTGAAGGCGGCGGGCCATGACGGCCTGCTGGACGCGCTGGATCTGGATCGCTACGCGCTGTTGCCGAACACGGCGGGGTGCCGCACGGCGCAGGAGGCGGTGCGCGTGGCGAAGCTGGCGCGGGCGGCGACGGGCGTGGACTGGGTCAAGCTGGAGGTCATTCCCGACGCGAAATACCTGCTGCCTGACCCGGTGGGCACCCTTCAGGCCGCCGAGATGCTGGTGGGGGAGGGGTTCACGGTGCTGCCTTACGTGCAGCCGGACGGCGTGCTGGCGCGGGCGCTGGAGGCAGTGGGCTGCGCGGCGGTGATGCCGCTGGCCAGCCCCATCGGTTCCGGGCGGGGAATTCGCACGGCGGAGCTGCTGCGCACAGTACTGGACGGCGCGGGTGTGCCGGTGGTTATAGATGCCGGGCTGGGCGTGCCCAGCGACGCGGCGCAGGCGATGGAACTTGGCGCGGACGCCGCACTCCTGAACACGGCCATTGCCGAGGCGCGTGACCCGGTGGCGATGGCCCACGCTTTTGCGCTGGGCGTGCAGGCAGGACGTCTGGCGTGGCAGGCCGGTCGTATGGCCCAGCGCGAGGCGGCCAGCCCCAGCAGCCCGCCCGCCGGCGCGGTACGCCTGCCGGAAGTGGAATTGCCCGTATGAACCCCGGCCCCTCCCGTGAGGCCGAGGTGGTGGTCGTGGGCGGCGGCCTGATCGGTGCGTGCGTGGCTTTCACGCTGCGGCAGGCCGGCTACGCGGTGACCGTGCTCGACGCCGACCTGCCGGGCGCTGCCTGGCGGGCCGGGGCGGGCCTGCTCAGCCCGGACGCCGAGGGCCTGACCCCCGGGACGCCACTGGGGGTCTGCGCCGCCGAGAGCCTGCGGCAGTGGCCGGATTTCGCGCGGCAACTGGAGGGTGCCAGCGGCCAGAGCGTCCATTACCGCGAGGGGGTTCGGCGCCGGCAGCCGGACGGCACCTGGGCGGTGACGCCGGGCGAGGCGCAGCTTCACCCGCCGAGCGTGGTTCGGGCGGCCCGGCAGGGCCTGCCGCTACACCCTGAGCGCGTACTGCACGTCCAGTCGCGCGCCGGGCGCGTGCTGCTGAACACCGACCAGGGCACCTGGCACGCGCGGGCCGTGGTGCTGGCGGCCGGGGCCTGGAGCGCCGCCTTCGGCCTGCCCGTCACCCCGGTGCAGGGACAGGCCCTGCTGCTCGCGCTGGACGGTTCGGCAGATGCCGCCGCGTACGCCGGACGCCGGCGGGGCAGCGGCGCGCGGGCCTACACCCTGACCCGCCCGGACGGCGTGTACGTGGGCGCGACCGTTCGCCACAGCGCCAGCGTGCAACCTGACCCCCAGGCCCGGCGCTGGTTGCTGGCGGCGGCCGGCCGTTTCGGTCTGGACGGTGCTTCGGGGGCATCCACCCTGGTCGGCCTGCGCCCCGGCACCCCGGATAGCCGTCCTATCGTGGCTCCGCACCCCGCCCATGCGGGGGTCGTCGTGGCAACGGGGCACGGGCGGCATGGGGCGCTGCTGGCTCCCTGGACGGCGCGCCGCGTCCTGGGCCTGGTGGAGCGGGCGCTCGCTGGTTCGGCCCGGCCGACCAGAGGAAGCATGCCTGTGGCGCAGGGTGCCCGGTGAGCGCCCTGCCGGTGGCCCTGACCATCGCCGGCTCGGATTCCGGTGGCGGGGCCGGGCTTCAGGCCGACCTGAAGGTGTTCGAGGCGCACGGCGTCTTCGGCACGTCCGCCGTGACGCTGGTGACCGCGCAGAACACGCTGGGCGTGCATGGGGTTCACCCGCTGCCCCCGGAACTGGTGCGTGCCCAGATCCGGGCCGTGCTGGACGACTTTCCTGTGGGGGCGGTCAAAACGGGGGCGCTGGGCACCCCGGCCATCGTGGCGGCCGTGGCGGCGGAATTGCGCGGGCGAAACCTGCCGCTGATCGTCGATCCCGTCCTGCTGGCCAAGAGCGGGGACGCCCTGCTGGACGCGCAGGCCCTGCACACGCTGGTCACGGAACTGTTGCCGCTCGCCACCCTCGTTACGCCGAACCTGCCGGAATGGGACGCGCTGCAGCAGGCGGGCGCACCGGACACCCTGCCGCTGCTGCTCAAGGGGGGGCACGGGGCAGGGGAGACGGTCACGGATGAACTCCGCACGCCCGGGCATTCCCTGACTTTCAGGGCGCCGCGCCTGCACACACGGCACACGCACGGCACGGGTTGCACCCTCTCGGCGGCGATCACCGCGAATCTTACGCGGGGCCACCTGCTGCCGGAAGCCGTCACTGCTGCGTTCGCCTACCTGCAACGCGCCCTGCACGCCGCGCCTGGCCTGGGGGCGGGACACGGGCCGCTGGGGTTCCGGGTGGAAAGTGCGGCGACACCGGGAGGCTGAATTTCGGGGGGCTGAATCTCGGAGGGCTGAATCTCGGGGGGCTGCGCGCCGCTGGGTGTTCTGGTGGCGGTGCGTATTCTGGTGCCGTTGCGCGGCGGGCTTTTGCCGCAGAATTGAGCGACGCTTATGCCGCATCCTTTCCGCGCCTACTCGCCCGCCGACTTCGGGTTTCCGCTGCCCGAGGGCCACCGTTTTCCGTATTACAAGTACGCGGGCGTGCGGGATCGGCTGGCGGGCCTGCTGCCGATTCTGGACACGCCGCAGTTGACCTGGGCGGACGCCACCCTGGCACACGATCCCCTGTGGCTGCGGCGCTGGCGCAGGGGGGAGGTGGACGCCCGTGAGCAGCGCGAATTCGGGCTGCCCTGGTCGCCGGAGGTGGTGACGCGGGCCCTGCGCGCAGCGGGCGGTTCGCTGGCGGCCCTGCACGACGCGCTGGCTGTCGGCTGGGGCGCGAATCTGGCCGGCGGCACCCACCACGCTTTTCTTGACCGGGCGGCGGGCTTCTGCCTGGTCAACGACGCGGCCATCCTGACCCGTGTGGCGCTGCGGGACGGGCTGGCGCAGCGTGTGGCCGTCATTGACCTGGACGTTCACCAGGGTGACGGCACCGCCAGCCTCCTGACACCGGAAATGGCCTCTGGGCGGGCTTTCACACTCAGCATTCACGGCGCCCGCAACTACCCCTTCCGCAAGGAGACCAGTTCGCTGGACATCGGCCTGGGTGACGGTGTTGGGAATGCCGAGTACCTGCGGACACTGCGCGCGGAGGCCCTGCCTGCCCTGGACGCCTTCCGGCCCGACCTGCTGCTGTACCTGGCGGGCGCGGACGTGCTGGCCGGAGACCGTTTCGGGCGCTTTGCCCTGACGCTGGACGGCGTTCACGAGCGTAACCGGGCGGTGCTGGCCTGGGCCAGGGACGCCGGCGTGCCGGTGGTGACCATGATGGCCGGCGGGTACAACCGCGATCACGCCCTGACCGTGGAGGCGCACGCCAGCGTAGTGCTGGACGCGCTGGACATCATGAGTTGAGTGATTTACGCCAGGTCGGATGGTACTGACCCGGTATGCTCGTCTGTATGGACGGCCTTCTGAATGCGGAATTCACTTATTACCTGTTTCAGGTGATGCGGGTGGTAGTGATCGCCAGTTTCATTCACGCGCTGGTCACGAAGCAGGAACTGTACTGGCTTTTCATGCTGGGGTTCGCGGTGTTTTTCGGTGGGATCATCAGTACGATTTTCGCGCTGGTGTACGCCTTCACGGTGTTCCTGCCGTGGCTGCGCGGGCGCGGACGCGTGGCGGGACAGGCCGCAAGGCGCGGTGTGGAGGCGCTGAAGCCGCTGGACACGCGCATTCGTGAAGCCCAGGCGCTGCTGGACGAGAGTGACACCCTGCAGCGCCGCGCCGATCTGGCGGCCTTGCAGGCCAGGGCGGGCCGCGCCGCTGAAGCGCAGCAGACCTTGCAGCCGCTCCTCAGCGGCATTTACCGCGACGATCCGGTGGTGCTGCTGACTTCGGCCGAACTGGATCTGGCGCGTGGGCAGGCCGCCGAGGCTGCCGAGAAACTGAACCGCGTGGATCTGAAAACCAGCGCGGCCACCCGCACCCGCGCCCTGACACTGCTGGCGCAGGCGCTGGACGAGCAGGGCCAGGATGCCAGCGGCACCTTCGAACAGGCCATGCTGGGCGCGACCACCGAGGAACCGCGCGCCCGTTACGCCGCTTACCTGATCCGCCAGGGCCGCACCGAGGAGGCCCGCACGCTGCTGGACGCACTGGAGAAGACCGCACGCCAGGCGTCACCGCTGTACCGCCGTCAGGAGCGCGAGTGGTTCGATCTGGCGCTGAACCTGCGCAAAAACCTGAAGTAACGTTAAATTCCGGTAGGTGGGATTTTATGCGCGCTGAACGTCGGTTCGGCGCGTTTCTCATTCGGGGCGTTAAACCGCCCTTTGTGGCCAGGTCAGCCAGGGAAGGGGCATAAAGCGCGTCCAGCACTGCATGAGAGTTGCCCCAAGAGATGATCAAACGTTCATCTGGCGGTCTGGTGCCTTTACTGCCCTGGGGCGCTTTTAACAAGCGTGAAACTGCACATGACTTAATTTTTCTCACGTTCAACTCAGACGTAAATCAAGGGGGCCACTGCTCAGGGAGGTGAGGGAACAGCACCAGGGAAGTCAGCAGCAAGACACACGGGAGAAAGGCACACCGGGAACCACGTTCTGGCAGCGTGACTGCTGGGAAACAGTCGCGCCGCACTGAGGGAGGAACATCATGCGTAAATTTCTGACCGCCACCGCCATGCTCAGCCTGTTCGCCGCCGCCGGCGCTCAGGTCATCAACCCCACCGACACCAACAAGGATCAGGTGAACCGGGGCACCACCACCGCCAACCTGTAATCCCACCGATCTGGAGCAGAGGACGCATACTGCCCATGCGGTGATGAAAAATACCCGGTCAGATTGGCTGCCCCGTGTATGCAGCTTTCCACTCAGTGACCTGGAGGGAGGACAATAACGTGCGTGGGCTAATTCGCTCTCTGCGTGTCTGTTAGAAGCGCAACTCCAGGCCCAGGCCCGCGCCGAACTGACCGGCGGTGTTGCCGCGCACGAAGGTGCGCCAGCCGGCCGGGCCAAGCAGCGGCCCGCGCAGGCCCCCCTCGGCGTACAGGGCGGCACGGTTACGGTACTCCGCGCCGACAGTGGCAAAAGCGTCCACTTTCGTGAGGGGCAGGTTCAGGTCACGCAGGGTCACGCCCAGCGCGTAGCGGTTGGGGGCGCTGCCCCAGCCTTTTTCGGCGTTGCCTTCCACCCCCAGCGCCCCGATCAGGGGAACGCGCAGCAGGTAGGTTCCAGCGTGCACCCCGAAAGTCGAGGTGGTGGCATGAAGGCCGGCCCAGGCGGTCGCCCCGGCCTGGGAACAGAGGGCGAAAACCAGGGTCGTGAGGGCCAGGTGGGCTTTCATGCCCCGCACTGTAAAGGGCCGGGATGAGAGTTGGGTCGCCGCTTTTTCCCTTGGGGCTGGGTATGCCAGCGGGCTCAGCCTTCCAGACGGACTTCCCCGACTTTGGCCAGCATCCGGAAGGTCTGGAACAGGTGCAGGGCGTCCGGACTTTCCCAGCCGACGGTTCTGGCATTGACGCGCGAGACGCCGGGCACGCGCTCGCAGGCGTCCGCGCGGGCCTGGTGGTTCAGGCTCAGTTCGCACTGCGCCGGCCAGCGGGTGGTGTAGGGTCTGGCGGTGCTGGCGGCCTTCACTGCCCGCTGCGCGCCTTCGCGGATCAGGCGCTGCGCCTCGGCGGGGTGCAGGTGAATGGCCGAGTACGTGCTCAGGCCTTCCTTGACCGCCACGCAGACCACCTGCTGGCCCAGTTCCTGGGTGATCTCGGCCATCGCCACATTATCCCCGCAGGCGAACACCACCGGCACGCCGTAGTGCCCGGCCACCAGCGCGTTGATGCCGTACTCGCCGGTGTCCACGCCGTTGACCTTCACGTTGGTGACAAACCCGTTCCAGGTGTGCGCCAGCGGTCCACGCGGACTGCCGGCCCGCGCGTGATACCCCACGTAAAGCAGCGCGCCCACGCCCTTTTCATCCACGCCCTGCACCATACTCAGGGGCTTGTCGTTGCCACTGGTAAAGCGCACAGCCTCGGGCAGCAGTTCGGGAATCAGGTTGCGCATGGTGTCGTGGCTGTCGTTGATCAGCACGCCTGTCGCGCCGGCGGCCATGGCCCCCTCGGCGGCGGCGGCGGCCTCACGGGTCATGCGTTCGCGGGCCACCTGGTACTCGCCGGCATTCACCAGCCCACCGAATTCGGGTGGAGACACCTGCACCCAGGAGGCCACCCCGCACACGCCCTCCATATCCACACTGATCACCACTTTCATATGATCAGCTTAAAGGGTAAGGCTGCTCGGTGGGCAGGACGGGGTAACGCCAACAAAAAACTGCACACCCACTGGGCGTGCAGTCTCTTTAGGAGCGGTTTTAAGCCTGGGCGGCCTTGGCCTTGTTGATGGCTTTCGCCAGGCGGCTCTTCTTGCGGGCAGCGGCGTTCTTGTGCAGCGTGCCGGTCTTGGCGGCCTTGTCGATCAGGCTCTCGGCCTTGCTCTGCGCGGCAGCCACGTCGGCCCCACCGGTCAGGGCAGCAACAGCCTTCTTGGTAAAGGTCTTGATGGTGCTTTTCTTGCTGCGGTTCAGCGCGCGGCGCTTGAGGCTCTGACGGTGGCGTTTCTGAGCGGATTTGTGACGTAAAGCCATGTTTACTCTCCTTCACCCGCACGGTGGCGGGGCGGTTCCTTAGGGGCAGAACCGACGCGTCCAGCACCCGGTTCCCGGGGCGGCGCACACCAGGGCAGGTGGCCCGGTGGAGGCCCTCACAGTCGTAAAGGCAACCTCAACAGTATGCCCTGATCCCGGTCAAACATCAAGGGCGGCCAGCCTGAGGCGAAAACGGGCAACCCATCAACGGAAAAATTTCACGCCTCCTTCTTTTCTCCTGCCTTCACACCCTTAAACTGTGCCCCATGGATTCACTGTGGCTGCTGATCACCAACCTGGGGCGCGATGAAGTGTTTATCACGGTGCTGGCGCTGTACACGCTGCTGATCAACCCGCAGGGCGGGCGGCAGGTGGGCGTGGTCTTTGCCCTGAGTTACCTGACGAACACCGCCCTGAAGTACAGCCTCGACCTGCCGCGCCCCTTCACGGCTGATCCCGCGCTGGCTTCAGCCGCCGCCAGGGCCACGGCGGGCGGGCCGGGGCTCCCCAGTGGACACGCGCAGATGAGCGCCACGCTGTGGCTGGGCCTGGCCGCCGTGCAGGGCCGGGGCTGGTGGCCGGCGGCGGCCCTGGTGGCCCTGATTGCTTTCTCGCGGCTGGCGCTGCACGTCCACTATCCGTCCGACGTGCTCTCGGGCCTGCTGCTGGGCCTGGCGTTCGCGCTGCTGGCCGCCCGCGTGCCCTTCACGCCAGCCGGCCTGAGCCGCTGGTGGCCTTCACTGCTGATCGTGCTGGTCAGTCTTTTTCTGCCCGACAGTACCGCACGTGAACTGGGCACCGGGTTGGGTCTGCTGGCGGGCTTCCTGGCGGCGCGGCCCATCTTTGCCCCGCCGCGCGATCTGAGCGGGCGCCTGGTGGTGGGCGCCCTGGGCCTGCTCGTCACCTTCGCGGTGTACTTTGCGCTCTCCGCGCTGCTGCACGACCTGAGCAGCCTGCCCGCCGTGCGTGTGCTGCGCTACGCCCTCCTGGTGTTGGTGGTGACCGAGGGGGTGCCTGCGCTGCTGCGCCGCTGGTTGCCCCACACCCTCCTGCCTGCCCCGCTTCCCGCACGCGCATGAGGAAGGGCGGACGCCGTTCCGAACCGGAAGAACAACCGCCCGGCGAGTCGGCGCGGCCCACCCGCCCGAAAAGCCGCGAGGAACTGCGTGATGCTCTGCTCGGCTACGCCTTCCGTGCCCTGGGGCAGCGCGCCCTGAGTGCCAGCGAACTGCGCAGCAAACTGGAGCGCCGCAGCGAGGACGCCGAACTGATCGCCGAGGTGATGGCCCGCGTGCAGGAACTCGGGTACCAGCAAGACGAGCAGGTGGCGCGCATCGAAACGTCGCGCCGGGGCGTCGGGGCGTTCCGGGTACGGCAAACCCTCAAGCGGCGCGGCCTGGACACCGAACTCATCGACGAGACCATCCGCAGCATCGACCCGGATCAGGAACACGCCGCCGCCGTGGAACTGCTCACCCGCCGCTGGCCGTCTATTGCGCGCAAACGCGACCCGCGCGCCGCCGCCTACGCCCTGCTGGCCCGCCGGGGCTTTCCGGGCAGTGTCATCTGGCCCGCGCTGGCGCAGGTCGCGCAGGAGGCCGCCGAATCAGGCGACTTCGCCGAGCCTGACCACGAATAATTCCACCTGACCCTTCCCTTGACACTGCCGCGACCCCCCGCGTAGACTACCGCCTGCCCCTTAAAGCAGTGCCGGGGTCGTGGTTGGCGGGGCGTAGCGCAGCCTGGTAGCGCACGTCGTTCGGGACGACGGGGTCGGAGGTTCGAATCCTCTCGCCCCGACCACGAGAAAAGAGCCTCCCCACCGCGGGAGGTTTCTTCGTTGTTCCCCTGCACTGGAGTTCCATGCGCGTATTCGCCATTGCCGACCTGCACCTGTCCACCGTGACGCCCAAACCCATGACCATCTTCGGGCCGCAGTGGGCCGGGCATCCCCAGGCCATCTGGGACGAGTGGCGCAGAACCGTGCGTGAAGACGACGTGGTGCTGCTTCCCGGCGACCTCTCGTGGGCCATGCGCCTCCCCGACGCGCTGGTCGACCTAAGCCTCCTCAGCGCCCTGCCCGGTAAAAAAGTGCTGCTGCGCGGCAACCACGACTACTGGTGGCCGACCGCTGCCAAACTTCGCGCTGCCCTGCCGGCCGACCAGCACGCCATCGTCAACGACGCCATGCGCCTCGGCAACGTCGTCATCGCCGGGTCACGCGGCTGGGTCACGCCCGGCCACGACCCCCTGAATGCCGAGGACGACCGCCTGCTCGCCCGCGAAGCCGAACGCCTGAAACTCAGCCTGCAAGCCGCGCGGCAGCTGCGCCAGCCCGGCGACCACTTCATCCTGATGCTGCACTACCCGCCCGCCACGCCCCCCTACCCTGCCAACCCGCTGCTGAGCGTCATCGCCGACGCCCGGCCTGACATGGTGATTTTCGGGCACCTGCACGGCGTGTCACCCGAACGCGTGATGACGCACGTGAACGGTATTCCTGCGCACCTTGTCGCGGCGGACGCCCTGCGCTTCAAGCCCAAACTGCTGCTGGATACCGGGGATGGGGCCGCGTCATGAGCGCTTGCTCCAATGGCCACCAGATACGGTTTCGCTGGAGAACCTGAAAAGCGGACGGGCCGTGGAGGCCCGTTACCCGAGGCGGGCTTGCAGTCCGGCTTTCACCTGGGGCCACTCGTCGCGCAGGACGCTGAACATCACGCTGTCACGGGAGTGGCCGTCGGAACGCACCTGATACTGCCGCAGCGTGCCTTCCTCGACGGCGCCCAATTTATGCATGGCGCGGCGGCTGCGCGCATTGCGGGCATCCACCTTGAAGTGAACGCGGTGGGCGCCCAGCACCTCGAAGGCGCGGGTCATCAGCAGCAGTTTCGCTTCCGGGTTCACCTTCGTTCCCTGCGCGGCGGGCAGCAACATCGTGCCGATCTCCACCCAGCGGTCACTGCTTTTCGTTTCGCTGTAACTGATGCGGCCCAGCGCCACCCCGCCTTGCAACACCGCCCAGTTCACGCGGCCCGGAATAGCGTTGAGCTGGGCGATGTACGTCGCCCACGCCGCTACGCTGTTCTCCAGCGGCCCGCCACGCGAAAGGAACTGCACCGTTCCCGCGTCCGCGCCCGCCTGAATGTCCGGCGCGTGCGCCCCCGTCAGGGCTTCCAGCGTAATGAAGCGTCCCGGCAGGGCAGGGGCCTTGAGCCACTCCTCCGCCGGAACGTCGGGAACACCTTTTGCATCCATGAGCACAGCTTAAACCGGCGTCTTCACCCCAGGTTCAACTCCTGCGGGAACACCCACAAGCGCTGCCTAGCGCTGGGGGGTGGGTTTGCTGACCTGCTGGCGGCCCATCAGGGCGCGGCCCAGCGTCACCTCGTCGGCGTACTCCAGCGCACCCCCCACCGGCAGGCCGTAAGCGATGCGGCTGACCGTGGCCCCCAGCGGTTCCAGCAGGCGTTGCAGGTACAGCGAGGTGGCGTCGCCCTCGACGGTGGTGCCGGTCGCCAGGATCACTTCCATCCCTTCCTGAATGCGCGGCAGCAGGGGTTTGATGTGCAGCTTGTCCGGTCCCACACCGTTCATGGGGCTCAGGACACCGTGCAGGACATGGTACAGGCCCCGGTACTCGCCACTGCGCTCGATGGCGATCACGTCGCCGGGTTCCTCCACCACCGCGATGATGTTCTGGTCGCGGCTGGGGTCGCTGCACACGTCGCACTTCTCCGCGTCGGTGATGTTGAAGCAGATAGGACAGGTGTGCAGGTCACGCTTCGCCTCCAAGAGCGCCGATGCCAGGCGCTCGATATCCTCACGCGGCTGCTCGAACAGGTGAAAGGCCAGCCGCTGGGCCGACTTCGGGCCGATGCCCGGCAAGCGCGACAACTCGCGGATCAGGGCCAGCAGCGAGGGGGGGTGCTTCATAGGCGGCCCTTACCAGCGGGAGGCAGAACGCGGGGCGCGTGACGCGGGTTCCCGCTACTCAAAATCCGGGGATGCCCAGTCCCTTGGTCGCGTCGCGTTGCAGGTCGTCGGCTTTCCCGGCGGCGTCGTTGATGGCGGCCAGAATCAGGTCTTCCAGAGCTTCCACGTCGTCACTGTCGACCGCTTCGGGCTTGATTTTCAGGCTTTGCACTTTGCCGTGGCCGTTCATGACGACGGTGACCAGGCCGCTGGCGGTGCCTTCCACGCTCTGCGCGGCCAGCTCCTCCTGAATGCGGTTGGCGGCGCCCTGGGCTTGCTGCATCTGCTTCATCAGCTTCTTCATGTCCATAAAGTCAGTTTAAGGCATACGCCCATTCAGAAAAATTGATGGGCTTTCAGTTGTTATCCCTGGGCTATGGCCCGCTGAACAAACAGCCTTCCGCCCGTGGTTTTCCGGACTATTTCTAGCGCCTCTTCACAGCGCAGCAGTCTTGATGTTCTTGGCGCGGCGGTAGAGCTGGGCGGGGCGGCCCACGCCGCTGCGGCGCTCCCCGCTGGGCGAGAGCATGCCCTGCGCGAGCAGACGTTTACGAAAGTTGCGTTTGTCCATTGTGCGGTTGAGGACGGCCTCGTACACGGCCTGCAGTTCCGGCAGGGTAAAGGTGTCGGGCAGAAAGTCCAGGGCTAGGTTGGCGTACTCCAGCCGGATTTGCAGGCGCAGCAGCGCGCGGCGCAGGATAGCGTGGTGGTCGAAGGCCAGGGGCGGCGGGGTGTGGGCGGGGTGCCAGACGGCCCGCAGGGTGTCCCCGCCGGCGGCGACCTCCACCGTACCGTGAGGCAACACCGCCAGGTGCGCGACGCTGACCACCCGGCCACGCGGGTCGCGGTTCACTGCGCCGAAGGTGTAGAACTGCTCCAGGTGGCGCGGTTCCAGGTGGACGGCCGTTTCGGTCTGGAGTTCGCGCAGGGCAGCCTGGTCGAGTTCCTCGCCGGGGTGAACGAAGCCGCCCGGCAGCGCCCAGTCGCGGGCGTGCGGAAGGGTGCCGCGTTCGATCAGCAGCACCTGCAACTCCCCGGCGTGCATGGCGAAGGCCACCACGTCCACTGCCAGTCCAACCTGCAGGGCTTCGGGGGGCAAGGCGACCGTCATGCCTGCAATGTAGGATTAGTGTGTCAGGTACGTCAAGGGAGAAGTGTTTGCCTGTCAGGCTCTGGTGGACGCTGTGGCAGCCGTCCTCCCGCCTTTTTGGTTCAGCCTTTTTGGGCCTGATCCTTTTCTGCCAGCGACACCAGTACGTGGGCGCGGAGCACCTCGGCGACACTCCAGGCTTGGAAGGGGCAACCGCCGGGATGCAGGGCGTTCCCGCTGAAGACCTCGGACACGTGGCCCAGGCCCGCTTCCCAGAGGTGGCCCAGCAGGCCGGACAGGGCCGCCCGGGCGCGGCGCACCTCCCCGCGCGACAGCAGCAGCTCCACGTACGCACCCAGCGGCCAGGGCCACACCGTGCCCTGATGGTAAGCCGCGTCCCGGATCAGCTGCGGGCCGCCGTAATTGCCGAGGTAACGGCTGTCCAGCGGGGACAGGGTGTGCAGGCCCAGCGGCGTCAGAAGCTGCGCCTCGGCCTGGGCCAGCACGGCGTCCACCTGCGCATCAGTGGCGGGCGCGACCCCCAGCCCCAGGGCAATGACAGCGTTGGGGCGCACGCTCAGGTCGGGTTGACCGCCTGGCCCCAATCCGTCGGCCAGTACGGCGTGCTGCGAATGGGGCGCGGGCTGTTCCAGCTCTGTGGGTTCCAGCGTGCTCTGCGGCCACAAGGCATGAAAGCCCTGCCAGGCGCGGGCGTACTCCTCCGCGAACAGCGGCACCTCACCCACCCCCTCCGACAGCCGCTTCTCGGCCTCCAGCGCGGCCAGCCACAGCGCCTGAATTTCCACGGGCTTGCCGTGACGCGGGGTCACCACCCAGTCGTGAATTTTCGCGTCCATCCAGGTCAGCTGCACCTGACCTTCCCCAGCCCGCAGTAAGCCGTCTTGCGCGTCGACGCGGATGCCGTGATCGGTTCCCTCTATATGCCAGCCCAGCAACTCGCGCAGGGCTGGTAGGCACTCGCGCGCAAACGTAGCGTCTCCGGCCCTGCGCACGTACCTTTCCAGCGCCACCGCCAGCCACAGGGCCCCGTCCACGGTGTTGTACCCGGCCCCACCGCCGTCGTCATGAAAATGGTTGGGAATCAGGCCGCGCCGCACAGAGTGCAGGTAAGTGCGCAGGATGCCCTGCGCGGCCTCCGCCCGGCCTGTCAGCAGCGTCAGGCCGGTCAGGGCAATCATGGTGTCGCGGCCCCAGTCGCTGAACCACGGGTACCCCGCAATGACGCTGGTGCCGTCCGGTTGGGCGCGTTTCACCAGATAGGCGTCTGCGGCCAGCGCCAGCGTCGCCACCACCCCGTCGGTGACGCCAGTGGCCCGCCAGGCGCGTTCGATCAGGTCGTCACGGCGGCTCATTTCTGCAGCCAGCGCTTCCCATGGGTCGGGCACAGGCGGCGTCTGAGGGGTCACCCCCTGCACGCTCAGGGCCACGCGTCCTCCACCCGGCGGGAACGTCACGCGCCACAGGGCGCAGCCACGGGCGTACTCGGTACTCGGTTCGCCGCGCGCCTCGTCCAGCCGGTAATAGAGGCGCTGCACGAACGGCGCAGGCGTCAGGGGAGACACTGTGGGCTTGTTCGGGTCACCCTGCTCCGCCTCCGGCAGGTGGAGGCACACCACCGTTTCGCGCTCGCCCTGAACCGTCACGCGCTTTCCGCTTGCCTGAAACATCAGGTTGGGCGCCTGGCGGTGGACGGTATGCATGTCCCGGTCGGTAAAGAACCCACCCAGCGTCAGGGTCACGCTGTCCCGCGCCGCCACGTCGTACAGGAACATCAGTGCGCCTGACTCGCGCGGCATCACCTGCCGCCGCTGCACCCGCACGCCCCGCCAGAACTGTTCGCGCTGCGGCAGGAGGCTGTGCAGGGTTGCCCCAGACAGCAGTTCCAGCCCACAGCCCTCGAACACGCCCGGCGCGATTTCCAGCGCGTGCAGCGCTGCCTGCTCGCCGGCCACCTCCAGCTCCTCCAGTGGCGCGGCCAGGTGGGTAAAGCGTTGAACCGGCGGCCACTGACTGACCACCAGGCCCGAATAACAGCGCGTCGGCACGCCCGCCAGGCTGCTCAGGGCGAACCCGCCCAGGCCGTCTGTCAGCAGCACCTCCAGCGCTGGATCACGCGCCGCCTGTGGCCCAAAGGAGTGCCGGGAAGCCGGGCCAGGTGAAACAGAAAGAGGAACGCGAAGGGTCATGCCTCCAGCATGGCAGAGCCGCCGGATGACCCCCAACAAGGCGCGCGGCCACCTGCCGAGCTGGTCTGGAGATCCCCTCGCGTCGCCACTGGTTGGAACCCGCAGGGAAAACCTTCTGGGAAGCCGCTTTCCGGCTCGTCGCTGCGAGGCTGGGCCCCCGGCTCAAGGAGACAGACTCCGCCCCGGCATCGCCTGACTGCCTCATGACGCACGAAAAACGCCCACCTACACCAAGGTGGACGGGAAGGGGTCAATTCGGATGCCGTTAGCGGCGGTCACGCACGCGCACGGGGATAGGCACCGGCTTGGGTTCCTGAAGTCCTTTCAGGGCCTCCCTCAGCCAGTCGATAAATTCCCTCAAGCCGTTCATAGTTCCAGTCTACGCTCTGGAACTGACGAAAAACATACACGCTGACTTACCGAGCATTCACCTTCAGGGCACCGCCCTCATGCGGCCTTGACCAATTCCGGCGGGGAACGCCTGGCGACCAGAATCTGCTTCCAGTGAAAAGGCTGCTTTGGGCCTGGTTCACTTTTTCAGAGTGGTTTCATAACCTTCACGGCAGATTTACTCAGGGTCATTTTTGGGCGGGCGCCGTTTACGCTGGGAGACATGAGTGAATTGGTGGTCGACAAATATCATGAAGGCAACGGACAACCCGCCCAGGTCGGGAAGCTGGTGAAAGTCCACTACACCGGCACGCTGGAGAACGGCCAGAAGTTCGATTCCAGCCGTGACCGCGGCGAACCCATCGAGTTTCCGCTGGGCGTCGGGTATGTCATTCAGGGCTGGGATCAGGGCATCGCGCAACTGCGCGTGGGCGACAAGGCCAGGCTCACGATTCCCGGCCAGCTGGGCTACGGCGAGCGCGGCGTTCCCGGCGTGATTCCCCCCAATGCCACGCTGATTTTCGATGTGGAACTGGTCGACGTTGGCAACTGAGTAGGCAACTGAAGCTGGTACGGCCCAGCGCCCCGCTCCTCGGTTGAGGTGGCGGGGCGCTTCGCTGTTTGCGTTTACTCGTCTTTCACCGCGTCCAGCACATTGCTGTCGTCCTTGACGTAATCGCCCTGAGCGTCCAGCATACCGGTGTCTGCCGTGCCGCTGTCCGGGGTGCCGGGGCTGTCCTGCACCACGCCCGACTGGGGGGTGGGGAACTTGGTGGCGCTTTCGGAGTCAGTGCTGCGGTTTTCCTGCGGCACGTCAATAATCTCGTCGCTCGTGTGTCCGGTCATGCCCCCCAAGGTAGGGGTTGCCGGGCCTCTGAACGTGTAGCGGGCGTGAACTGCCCTTCAGGTCAGCCGGGTCACTCGCCGTCGAGCGGGGCGAACAACCGGTCGAGGTCCTGCGCCGAGAGTTGCGTGGCGTCACTGAGGCCGCCGTCCAGAATGCCGCGGGCCAGCGCCGCCTTGCGCGACTGAAGGTCGAGGATGCGTTCCTCGACGCTGCCCGCCGCGATGAGCTTGTAGACGAACACAGGTTTGTCCTGCCCGATGCGGTAGGCGCGGTCCGTGGCCTGATCCTCGGCGGCGGGGTTCCACCACGGGTCGTAGTGAATGACCGTGTCGGCGGCCGTCAGGTTCAGGCCCACGCCGCCGGCCTTCAGGGTAATCAGGAAGACGTGGGTTTGCCCACTCTGGAAGGCCTCGATCTGCGCCTGCCTGTCCACGGTCTGCCCGGTCAACTTGCTGTAGGGGATGCCGTGCGCCTGCAAGACCGGTTCCAGGTGCCCCAGCAGCGTGGCGAACCCGCTGAAAATCAGGACGCGGCGGCCTTCTTCGATCATCTGTGGCAGGTTGCCTTCCAGCCAGTCCAGTTTGGCGTTGTTCGCCACGTGCCGCGCTGCTTCCAGTTTTACCAGGCGCGGGTCCGTGACCGCCTGGCGGAGTTTCAGCAGGGCGTCCAGAATGGCGATGGTGCTGCGGGCCAGCCCGCGCGACTGCAACTCCTCGCGCACGCGGCTTTCCATGGTGACGCGCACCGTCTCGTACAGGTCGCGCTGGTCGCCTTCCAGCGTGACGCGCACCGGAATTTCGGTTTTGGGCGGCAACTCGCGGGCCACGTCGCGTTTCTCGCGGCGCAGGATAAAGGGGCGCACCCTGGCGGCCAGCGCGGCGCGGCGGTACGGGTCGCCTTTCTTCTCGATGGGCGTGCGGTACAGCTCCCGGAAGGTCTTTTCATCGTGCAGCAGGCCCGGCGCCAGAAAGTGAAACTGAGACCACAACTCGCCCAGGTGGTTTTCCAGCGGCGTGCCGGTCAGGCACAGGCGGTGGCGGGCGTTCAGGCTGCCCGCCGCCTTTGCCGCCGCCGTCTTGCTGTTCTTGATGTTCTGCGCCTCGTCCAGAATCACCAGGTGGAACTCGTGGGCATTCAGTTCCTCGATGTCACGCGGGAGCAGCGGGTAGGTGGTGAGCACCAGGTCGGCCTGTGGCACGTCGGCAAACCGCGCCAGCCTGTCCTTGCCATGCAGCGTCAAGACCCGCAGGGACGGGGTGAATTTTGCGGCTTCGGCCTCCCAGTTCCCGATGACGCTGGTCGGCACCACGACCAGGCTCGGACGGTCGGCGCGGCCCTCGTTTTTCTCGTGGAGGAGATGGGCCAGCGTGGTCACGGTCTTGCCCAGCCCCATGTCGTCGGCCAGGATGCCGCCCATTTCGTACTCGCGCAGAAATTGCAGCCAGGCCAGCCCCTGGAGCTGGTAGGGCCGCAGTTCGGCCTGCAGTCCGGCGGGCGGGTCAAGGGGTTGAATCCCCCCGAAGTCGCGCAGTTTCTGCCCCAGGATCATCAGGCGTTCGGCGCCCACCCAGCGGGCCTGCACGGCCTGTTCGAGGCTGGCGAGGCGCACGGCGTCCAGCAGCGGCAACCTCAGCGGGCCTTCGGGCAGTTCACGCAGGTGCAGTTCCACCAGGACGCTGAGAATGGCGCGGACGCGGCCGGCGGGCAGGGGAACGCGCCGGCCGTCGCCCAGCGTGGCAAAGATCAGGTCGTCGTCGTTCAGGGCGTCGAGTGCGCCGGGCGTGAACAGTTCCGGCTGGCGGGCGATCAGGTCGGCCAGCACGGGAATCAGGCTGACGCGCTGCCCGTCCACGACAATGCCCAGGTCGAGCGTGAACCAGCCGGGTGTCTGCCCGTCCTGCGCTTCGCCGTACCAGTCGCTGATTTCCGCGAAGCGCAGCGGGAAGTCCGGGTGAATGATGACGTCGATCCCCTGCCGTTCCAGGGCCTCGACGCCCACCCGCATGAAGTCCAGCCAGGATTCCTCGTCGCCCAGCGAGAGGAGCCCGGCCACCTGCGCGGGCAGGGTGTACTCGAAGAAGGTGTCTTCCAGGGTCTGGAATCCGGCCTCGCGGATGGTACGCTCGGCGCGTTCCTCGGCGCGCGGGCGGCGGGGCACGCGCACGATGTGGCCGCCGTGAACCACGGTCACGTGGCTGGCCTGCGTGCCAGTTTCGCGGACTTCGGAGCCGCCGTAGGCGCGGCGGTACTCGGCGGTGGGGAAGGTCACAACCTCCTCGCGCAGGGCGTCCTCACTGAGCACCCCGGCGGTGGTGGTGCGGCTGCTCAGGTGCAACTGCGGCGTGAACGGCAATTCCGCCTCGGTGACGTTCAGGCTGACGGGCACGGGCAGGGGTAGGTTGCTGGCGTTCATGGCCTGCGCCAGGGCCTCGGCCTGCGCGGCGTTCACGGCGGGACCACTCAGGAAACGGGCGACCCGTTCGGGGGGGCCGGCCACCTCGATGCGCGAGAGCGTCATGAAACGCGGATCGACCGCCCAGGGCCGCGCCAGCGGCAGCACGATGGCCCCCGGTACGTCCAGCACGATCAGCGACGGCAGTTGCAGGCCGACTTCATCGGTGACCCAGCCGGGTTCGCCTTTCAGTACTGGCCCGCGGGTCAGGCGCGTGGCGGCGTCCCCCCAGCACAGCCGCCCGGCGTCCAGCAGCGTGTCCAGCAAGAGCGTTCCCGCCGGGTGATCCAGCACGGCGTACAGGGTGTCCTCCCAGCGTCCGGGCGCGTGCGCGGGCAGCGTGGCGACCTCCATCAGTTGCAGGGCGTCCGCGTCCCGCTGCACGAAAGCAGGCGCGGCACTGACTTTCTTGGGCATGGGGTACGGTTCCGCCGCCGCCACGTTGGCCGCGCCCGTCAGCAGCGGCACGCGCAGCAGTTGTAGGGTGGCCCGACGCGACTGGGCCGGCAGGCCGCGCACTGTCACGTTCTGCACGCGCAGCACGTATCGCAACTCGTACTGCCTCCCGCGCCCGCCGCCTTTTTCTTCCACGCTCTCGAAGCCGGACAGCCACTGCCGCAGACGCGGGTCGAGCGTGTCCAGATTCACCGCCAGCTGCCGCGAGGGGGGCGCCCCCTCCGGCGGGTCCGTCGCCAGCACCAGGGCCGCCGCGTGACGGCAGCGGTAGCGCCCGCACGAGCAATTCGACTCCAGCAGTTGCGGATCCGGTGGGGGCGTGACCTCGATCGAGGGGAAGTACTCCACGCCGCCGTCCACGACCACGCCACTGGCCTTCCAGCCGCGCTCCGTCCACTCGCGCCGCACGCTGGTCACCGCCTCCTGCCGCAGGGCCAGCGCCTGAGCGGCCGCGTCCAGCCCGAATCCAGGCGGCAAACGGCTCAGTTTCACGCGCTCACCAGAGAGGTGCGCCGCGCAGCGTCAATGGTCAAGTCACTGAGGATGGACGCAACAAACACATCCCGCAGAATAGCGCCAATTTACTGAACGTGCCGCAGAAGGGCGAACCGGGCAGCGCTCAGGCCCGCCCCATCCGCCGAGAAGCCAGACTGTCAGGGCGTCGAGCACAGTGAAAACACCAGGTGCCACAGCCAAAATCCCAAGACGGAAGGGAGAGAAACCAGTCGTTCCTGATTTAACAGGTCACCTTCCTGGACTTCTGAAGCAGGTCTCTGAATTTCGTCATGCGTGGAAGGGCATCACTCATGAGTCTATTCTTCGTCCTGCTCTTTTAAATTCACTCGCTCTGCTCGGACAAAATCACTGCGTTCTTTTGTCTAATGCTCTAGGATGTCGGGCGTGCGTTCTCCGTTTCCCCGCGCCATGTTGACCCGTCTGGAAACAGGACGGATCGTGGTGCTGAGCCTGCTGCTGGGGATGCTGGTGGGCGGGCTGGGCATCGTGCTGCGGGTGGTGCTGGATGTCGTATTGCCGTGGGGCGCGTGGCTCACGGGCTTCTCGCCACCGGGGCCGCCGGGCGAGGGCGGGCTGCTGATGGCCTTCGGGGACGCCTTGCCGTGGGGACTGCTCTTTTTGCCGTTCATCGGTGGCCTGTATGCCTGGCTGGTGCCTGCCGAGCCGGGCGCCCCTTACTCGCAGCTGGTGCGGGGCTACCATGCGCGGGGCCAGTGGCCGGACGTGTGGACGGGCTTCAGGACGCTGCTGGCCACGGTGATTGCGCACGCGTCTGGCCTGCTGATTGGCCGGGATTCCGCTTTCGTGATGGTGGGGCAGATCGGCACGCGCCTGCTGGGCCGGGCCACGCGGCTGGACGCCGTGGAGAGCCGCACGCTGATGCTGGCGGGCGCGGCGGCGGGGCTGGGAACGGCGCTACACGCGCCCCTGGCGGCGGCAGTTTTGATCGTGGAGATTCTGTACCGCCGCTTCGAGTTCGAGTTCGAGGTGCTGATGCCGTGCGTGCTGGCGGCGGTGGCGGCCTACGCCATCTACGGGCTGGGGTTCGGGTTCTCGCCGCTGCTGAGCGTGGTGGGGGCGCAACTGCCGGCGGCGGGTCAGGTGCCGCTTTACCTGTTGCTGGCGCTGATCGTAACGCTGCTGGGCTGGATTCTGCTGTTTGCCGCGCGCGTGGTTCCCAGCGCGTGGACTGACGGCTGGTTGCGCCCCGTGCTGGGCGGCCTGTTCGGCTTGCTGACGGCTTCAATGGCGCTGCTGAGTGCGCCGGGCGTGCTGGGCGACGGCCTGGGCTGGTTGCAACTGGGCCTGAACGGGTTTCTGAGCGAGAAGGTCATGGAAGTGGCGGTGTGGCGCTGGCTGCTGCTGGCGCTGGGGGCCAGGCTGGCGTTTGGGGGCGGCCTTTTTCCCTCGGTGGCCACCGGCGGGTTGCTGGGCGTGGGTCTGGGGATGGGCCTGGGGCTTGACCCGGCGGTGTCGGGCTTGATCGGCGCGACGGCGTTTCTGACCGTGACACTCAACGTTCCGGTGGGCGCGGCGCTGCTGGCGGTGGCGTGGGGAGGGGACACCCTGCTGCCGGTGGTGCTGGTGGCGGCCGGTATGGCGCACTTCCTGAGCGGCGAGACAGGCATCGTTCCCGGCCAGGTGCGTTCTCGGGCGGTGAGTGGGGCCCACGCCACGCCCACCTTTGCGCCGCTACCGGATACGGTGCGGTTCATGGCGCCGCGCTCACCAGCCCAACCCGCTGCGCCTATTCCCTTCGATGCCCCGGCCGACGGGCAGGCCCACGAGGGCGCGGCCGCGGCACCGGAGCGCGAACTGTACCGACGCGCCGTGCCGGGCGGGTGGCAGGGCACGAAACTGCATCTGGTGTCGTTGCCGCCCGGGGTGGAAATCGTGGGCATCGTGCGCGACGGAACCGTGCGCGTTCCCCGCCCGGAAATGCGCCTGACCGCCGACGATGAACTGGTGTTCCTGGCCCGCCCGCAGGCTTACGCGGCCCTCGAAGGGTTGCTGCGCCTGCCCGGAGCTTAAATGACTTCCCTCAGGGGCTGGAGCCGCAACGAGTGGCTGGGGTTCCTGAACGGCTGCGGCGTCTCGATCGGCGACGGGTTCATGAGCGTGACGGTCGTTATGGCGGGCTTCGCGGCGCGGCTGGGAGCGCCCAACTGGGTGATCGGCCTGCTGCCCGCCATCGCCGGGGGCGGGTGGATGTTGCCGCAACTGCTGGTGGCGGCCCGCGTGCGGCCCCTGGCCTACAAGCTCCCGGTGTACCGCTCGGCGGCGGTCGTGCGCACGGCCATGTACGTCACCATGGTGCTGGTCACGGCGTTCCTGGCCCAGCAGCCCGCGCTGTGCCTCACGCTGTTCATCCTGGCGATGCTGGTCAACGCCCTGGCCTCCGGCGTGTCCGGGCTGCCGTTTCTAGAGGTGGTCAGCAAGGTCGTCGCGCCCGAAAACCGCCCCCGTTTCTTTGGCCTGCGCAACCTGTACGGCGGACTGCTGGCGTTCGCGGCGGGGCTGGCGGTGCGCTGGATTCTGGCCTCCGGGCTGGCCTTTCCCTACAATTACGCCCTGATTTTTGGCCTGGGAACGCTGGCATTTACCTTCGGGTACTGGGTGTTCGGGCGGGTGCAGGAGCCGCCGGACACGCCGCAGCCCGCGCAGGGGTTCCGGGGGGAAGTCAGGGCCATCCCCGAAACCCTGAAGGATCCGCACTTCCGCGCCTTCCTGACGGTGCGTCTGCTGCTGGCCGCCGCCACCATGAGCGAACCCTTCTACGCCGTGTACGCCCTGCGGGAGCTGCATTTCCCGGTGTCCACGCTGGGTGTGTTCGTCATGACCCTGACCGGGGTCGCACCTTTCTCGAACCTGGGCTGGCAACGCCTCGCCGAGAAACGCGGTTCGCGGCGCATCATTCGCTTTGCGGCGCTGTTCTACGGGTTGGCCCCGGTGTGGGCTTATCTGGTGGGGCGCCTGGACTGGCCCAGCTGGACGTACCTGGGCGTGTTCGTGCTGTCCAGCGTCGCCACGCAGGGCTTCAACCTGGGCTTCACCAACCACCTGCTGAACATCGCGCCCGAAAACGCCCGCGCCCGTTACATCGGCACGCTGAACACCCTGGTCGGCGCGGCCCTGTTCATGCCCGTGCTGGGCGGGCTGCTGGCCGACCGCAGCGGCTACGCCACGGTCTTCATCCTGAGTGGCCTGCTCAGCCTCGTGGCGTGGTGGTTGTGCCGCGGCCTGAGGCGCGACGCCTGAACAAGGGCGAGCGGTAGTGAGCGAACTCAGCATCGGCGGACTCTTTGCTGGACGCCAGGGAAAGACCATTCAGGAGTTGAGAGGATCGAGACGAAGCCCTTTCAGACGGCTCAACGGCCCGACAAGACCCTTTGGCCTGGCCGCTTCAGGAACGGACGCAGGGGCATCCTCTGGAGCAGTCCTCCGAATGCCGTTCTGCGCAAAAACCACTCCACATCACTCCGTTCCTCGTCCTGCTCGTTTAAATTCACTCGCTCTGCTCGGCCAAAAAGCACTTCGTTCTTTTGTCGAATGCTCTAAACTGCCTCTTGCATGCTCATTCCCGCCGATGCTCCCCTGGCCCTGATCGGGTACTCCAGTCGCGCCGCCCGCGCCCTGTCTGCCCTGGGCCTGATCACGCTGCCTGTGCCCGACGGTCTGCCCGCCGACCTGATCGGCGCCTGCCAGACCCTGAAATTCAGCGGGGCGCTGGTGGCCCCCGCGCAGGGCCACGCCTGGCTGGGCGCGGTGACCGCCGACACCGACGCCCGCCGCGCCGGGCGGGTAGACGCCGTGTCTTTTCACGGCGCGGCCGGGGCTCAGGGCACCTTCGCTTACGCCGAAGCCCTCTCGGACGCGGTGCGGGCCAGCGGGTACGCCGTGGTGGGGGCCAGCCTGCTGATCATCGGTCACGGGGTCAGCGACATGGTGCTGGCCGCGCCGATCGCCCGGCTGGGCTTTACCGACATCGGCCTGGCCGCCGACTCCGCCCCCGAGGCCGAGCGCGTGCGCCGCGAACTGCCCAGCGTGCCGCGCCTGTTTCCGGTCAGTCGCCGCGACAGCAGCGTCAAAGCCCTGGCCGACCGCAGCGACCTGGTCGTCCTGACCGGCGGGGAATTGCCGCGCGGCCTGCTGCAGCCGTACCACACCCTGCTCGACCTGACCGGCAGGGAAAAACCCAGTGCCGACGGCGCCACCCTGCTCGACTTGTACGACCTGCCGGCCCATCATCTGGCGCGGCAACTTCAGCATGCCACCGGCAAAAGCTACCGCCCCGAGGAACTCAGTCAGGTGAGCGCGGCGCTGTCCTAGCCCCTTTGGCTTGATGATTTCGGTTCGCCCGACCACGCCCCGCCCAGGCTCAGGCGCATGGTGCCGGCGAGGCTCTGACCGGAGGCCAGCGTGCGCATGTCCACGCCCGCCACGCCCCGCGCAGCCAGATTGAAGGCGTCGGTGGCGTGCGAGACAGGCTCCAGCGCCAGCGAGCCGTCCGGGGCGGTGTACACGATCAGGTGCGAGAAGATGTTGTCCGCCGTGATCGTCAGGCAGCGTTCTCCCCAGTCCAGCACCGCGATCTGATCCCAGGCGGTGTAGGCCTGGTCGACCTGCCGCTCCCCGATCCGGGACGGCGTGCGGTAGTCCTCGGCGGGCGCGACCGGCCTGGCTTCGCCGGTGGCCAGAACGCGCTCATCGGTGTCGTAAGCCAGTGCGGCGTCGAAGGACAGCAGAGGATCGACGCCCTCGTGCAGGCGCGTGAAGTACGGGTGAAAGCCCACCCCGGCGGGCATCTCGCGCGAGTCCACGTTGGTCAGGGTAATGCTGGTGTCGAAGTGCGGGCCGTGCAGGATGTACTCCACACGAACCGTGAAGGCCCAGGGCCAGTTCATGTCCGTGCCAGTTGTATCAGGAAAGGCGCGGCTGTCGAAGGTGCAGGCCAGCCGCGAAGGGCCAGCGGGGGAGACCTGCCAGGGGCGATTGCGCACGTCCCCGTGCTGCGCCAGACCGTCGCTGGTGGTGGGCTTCAGGGCCACCTCCTGGCCGCCAAAGGTGAATTTGGCGTCGCGGATGCGGTTGCTGTACGGGGCCAGGGTAAAACACGCGCACTGGCTGCTGGTCTTTACGTCCTCCAGCTTCACCTCGCGCATAATCGGGCGGCCTGACGCGGCCCGCAGGTTCAGGATGCTGGCCCCCACTTCCGGCAAGACCTCCAGCGTGAAGAACTCGTTCCTGAGGGTCTGGACGTTCATGCGCGGCCCCGCGTGGCCTCATAGAGCAGAATGCCGGCGGCGACCGAAGCGTTCAGGCTCTGCACCTGCCCGCGTGTGGGAATGCGGATCAGCGTGTCGCACTTCTCACGCACCAGCCGGCGCATGCCCTCGCCCTCCGCGCCGATCACCAGCGCCACCTTGCCGGTAAAGTCGGTGCGCGTCACGTCCTGCGCCGCCTCGCCCGCCGCGCCGTACACCCACACGTTGTCGGCCTTGAGCTGATCGATCAAGCGGGGCAGGTTCTTGGTCTGTGCCACCGGCAGGTGGGTGGTCGCGCCCGCCGCCGTTTTCGCCACCACCGGCGAGAGCGGGGCGCTGCGGCGTTCCTCGACCACCACGCCGTGCGCCCCCAGCACCTCGGCGCTGCGGATGATCGCGCCGAAATTGCGCGGGTCCGTGATGCCGTCCAGCAGCACGATCAGCAGCGGTTCCTGGCGGGCATCGGCGCGGTCGAGAATGTCGTCCACACTGGCCCAGGCCAGGTCGTCCACCTCGGCCACGACGCCCTGGTGCCCCGTGGTGCCCACCAGTTGATCCAGTTCAATGCGCGATGTCCAGCGCACGAAGGCCCCCGTGGCCTTGACCTCACGCACGAACGCTTCCTCCACGCCCCGCGCCAGCGTGACCTCCTGCACACGCCCCTCACGCAGCGCCTCCAAAACCGGGTTCCGACCATACAGCAACATGCCTGACAGTGTAGATCAGGCCGACGAAAACACCGAACCGACCACCTTGCGTGGCTACCACCCCCGACCAGGCGCGGTTGGACGGCGGCTGTTGACCTGTTTGTCCAGCTTTCCAGCGAGCACCGAAACGGAAAAAGAGAAGATGATTCATCCTCTCTTTTTCCAAGCGGTATGGGTTGTGATCGGAGCCCCTGGCCCTGGGCTGTTTACCCGCCCAGGTAGGCGTGCAGGACGCGCTCGTCGTTCAGAAGTTCGGCGCTGGGGCCGCTGAAGGTCAGTTGCCCGGCTTCCAACACGTAGGTGCGGTGGCTGGCCTGCATGGCCAGTTTCGCGTTCTGCTCGACCAGCAAGATGGTGGTGCCCTGCTCGTTAAGCTCACGGATGATGTCGAAAATCTCGCGCACGATCAGCGGAGCCAGGCCCAGGCTGGGCTCGTCCAGCAGCAGCAGTTTCGGGCGGCTCATCAGCGCCCGGGCAATCGCCAGCATCTGTTGCTCGCCGCCCGAGAGGGTGCCGGCAAGCTGGTGGCGGCGCTCTCCCAGGCGCGGAAAGCGGGCGTACATGCGCGCCAGGTCCTGCCGCACGCCCGCCGCGTCCCTGCGGGTGTACGCGCCCAGTTCCAGGTTGTCCTGCACGCTCTGGCGCGCCAGCACCTGCCGGCCTTCGGGACTCTGCGCTACGCCGATTTTCACGGCCTCGTCGGCGGGAATGCGGGTAATGTCGCGCCCGGCGAAACGCAGGCTGCCCGCCACCGGTTTCAACATGCGCGACACCGCCCGCAGGGTCGTGGTTTTCCCCGCGCCGTTCGCGCCGATCAGGGTGACGACTTCGCCCTCGTCCACGTGCAGCGAGATGTCGCGCACGGCCTGAATGGCCCCGTAATTTACGCTGAGCCGGTCGATTTCAAGCAGCGGCACGCTTACTCCCCCCCCAGATAGGCTTCGATGACTTTCGGGTCGCGCTGCACGTCGGCGGGGTTGCCCACCGCGATCAGTTGCCCGAAGTTCAGCACGGCCACCCGGTCACACAGGTTCATGACCAGCGGCACATGGTGCTCGATGACCAGCACGGTCAGGTCGAAGCGGTCACGCACCTCGCGGATGAAGGAAGTCAGTTGCCCCTTCTCGGCGGTGTTCATGCCCGCCGCCGGCTCGTCGAGCAGCAGCACGCGCGGTTCGGTGGCCAGCGCGCGGGCGATTTCCAGTTTGCGCTGGTCGCCGTAACTGAAATTTCCTGCACCCTCGCCGGCCCGGTTCGAGAGGCCCACCAGGTCAAGGAGTTCCCAGGCTTTGCGTTCCACACGGGCTTCCTCTTCACGGGCCAGGCCCAGCACCCCGGACCACAATCCGGCCCTGGTGCGGATGTGCTGCGCGATCTTCACATTTTCCAGCGCGGTCAGTTCCTTGAACAGGCGGATGTTCTGGAAGGTGCGGCTCAGGCCCAGCGTCGCCACGCGGTGCGGCGCGAGGCCCGTGACCTGCTGGCCCTGGTAAGTCAGGGTGCCGCTGCTGGGCGGCGTGAGGCCGGTCATCAGGTTGAACAGCGTGGTTTTGCCCGCGCCGTTCGGGCCGATCAAGCCAAACACCTCACCCTCGCGGACATCGAAGGACACGTCGTTCACGGCCACCAGCCCGCCGAAGCGCCGGGTCATGTTTCTGGCTTCCAGCACCACCGGGCGCGCCGCCGTGGCCGCCCCTGTGGCCGCTGCTGGGGAAAGGTTGGCGGCGGTCATCCCTTCACCTCCGGCAGGGCGGTGGGACGCTGTGGCGGGCGGGCCTTGCCCAGTTTCTGCAGGGCTCCCACGATGCCGCGCGGCAGGTACAGACTCGCCACCACCAGCACCAGGCCGTTGATGACCAGACGCCAGTCGGCCAGGCCGCGCAGCAACTCCGGAACGGCGGTCAGCAGGGCGCCGCCCACCACCGGCCCCCACATGCTGCGGTTACCGCCGATCAGCACAAAGGCCAGAATGGCAATCGAGGCGTCGAAGGTGCCCTGCCGGGCGTTCCACGAACTCAGCAGCGGCGCACTCATGGCCCCCACCACCCCGGCCAGCACCGCGCCGATCACGAAGGCCGTGACCTTGTAATGCGTGGGGTTGACGCCCATGGCGTCCGCCGCCAGCTCATCCTCGCGGATGGCACGAAAAGCCCGGCCTACCCGGCTGCGCTCCAGCTGCCGCGTGAATAGCAGCGCCAGCACAAGCAGCGGCCCGAACAGCAGAATGTACTGCCAGCGGTCCGCGAACCCGAACGGTTGCGGCACGCCGAAAATGCCCACCGCGCCGCCTGTGATGGTCAGGTTCAGGCTCACCACGCGCAGAATTTCCACGAAAGCGATGGTCGCCAGCGCCAGGTAGATGCCGCGTAGCCGCAGTGCCGGAACCCCCACGATCAGCCCCAGCAGCCCCGCCAGTACGGCGGCCACCACCCACGTCAACACGAACATGCCGTTGCCCAGGCTGTCGCGCAGCGCACCAAAAGCCGGGTTCGTAAGCATGATGGCCGCCGTGTAGCCGCCCAGCGCGTAAAAGCCGGGGCTGGCCAGGCTCAGCTGCCCCGCCTGAAAGGGAAAGTACAGGCTCAGGCCCAGCAGGCCCGCCTGCACCATCGTCACCATCAAAAAACCGTAAGTGGAGAGAAAATCGTTCATTGCACCTTCTTCGGGGGGTGGGTGGCGAGGGGTGAAAACCAGGTTTCCGCGTCTTCCACACTCTCTTTAGAGCAGTTCTGCGAATTATGCGCTCTGTGGAAGGGCACCCCAGAGCGCTCCATTCTCCGTCCTGCTCATTTAAATTCACTCGCTCTGCTCGGCCAAAATCACTGTGTTCTTTTGTCAAATGCTCTACACTTTCTGAATGACGGCCTTGCCCAGCAGGCCTTGCGGGCGCACCAGCAGGATGATGAACAGCAGCGCGAACGCCACCACGTCCTTGTACGCGCTGTAGTCGGCGGGCACGAACGCTTCGGCCAGGCCGATCACCAGGCCGCCCAGCACCGCGCCGGGAATGCTGCCCAGGCCGCCCAGCACGATGACCGCCAGGCCCTTGAGGCCGTAGGCCACGCCGAAGTAAGGGCCGGAAATCCCGAAGCCGGTGCCGACCAGCGTGCCCGCCAGGCCGCCCAGAAAGCCCGACAGGAAAAAGGTGATCAGGATAAAGCGGTCCACGCTGATGCCCAGCAGACTGGCGGTGCCGGGGTTCTCCGCGACGGCCCGCAGCGCCTTGCCGATCTTGGTGCGCCCGATCACGTACCCCAGCAGGCCCAGCATGACCAGGCTCACCAGGAAAATGATGATCTGCACCGTGCGGATGATCACGGTCTTGCCGCCGATCTGGAAACTCAGGGCGGGGGGCGTCTCGCCGTAGGCGTTCTGCGGGAAGTTGTAGATTTCGGCGCCGACCAGCAGTTGAATGAGGTTCACGACGACCAGCGCCACGCCCAGGCTGCTGACCAGCGCCAGCAGCGGGTCGGCGCCGCGCGCCCGCATGGGCCGGAAGGCCAGCCGCTCGATCAAGACCGCCACCCCACCCGCCAGGGCGGCGGCCAGCAGGGTCGCCAGCGCGAACATCCAGGGGTTTCCGGCGAAGGGAGAATTGCCCCCGAACAGGTCGATGCCCTTTAACAGGCCGTTGTTCTCGAACTGCCCGACCACCAGCGTGTACGTGAAGTACGCGCCCAGCGTGAACACTGCCCCGTGCGCAAAATTGATGATGCCCAGAATCGAGAACACCAGCGTGTACCCCAGCGCAAAAATGGCGTACACGCTGCCGATCGCCAGGCCGTTCATGACACTCTGAACAAATTGACTGAGTTCCACAGAGATTGGCTCCTTCAAGGGGGCGCCGTCAGCCCTGTTCATGCTGACGGCGCGGTGAAGCGGTGAGCTTTGTGCCCTGAGCTGGCCTGGCCGGCTGGCCTCAGGGGGCAAAGCGCACGGCCCTTACTTCAGGTACACGAACGAGCCGTTCTTGGCGTCCTTCATCTTGATCTGCGCGACGTAGAAGTCCTTCTGGTTCACCTCGCCTTCCTTGTCGAAGGAAATGGCCCCCAGCGGCGTGTTGTACTTGCCCAGCAGCAGTTGCTTGTTGAGTTCCACCCGCAGGTCGTCCAGATCCCAGGTGCTGATTTTCTTCTTGCGGTCGATGGCTTTCAGGGCTTCGACCATCACCTGCACGCCCGCGTAGGTCTGCGCGGCAAACTGAGGCGGGTCTTTCTTGTACTGCTCGCGGTACGCCTTCACGAACACCTGGTTGGCGGCGCTGGGCTGCGCCGGGCTGTACGCCTGCGCGATGATCACGCCGTCGCACAGCTTCTGGCACACCGGGAACATGTTGCTGGTGTTCAGGCCGTTGCCGCCCACGATCAGGCCCTTGTAGCCCAGTTGCCGCAGTTGCTTGACCAGGTTTCCGCCGTCGGCGGCCAGGCCGGAAATAATCACCAGTTCCACGTTGGCATTCAGCACCGCCGTGACCTGCGTCGTGAAGTCGGTATCGGTCGTCTGGAACTTCTGCACGGTCGCCAGATCGATGCCCTGCTTTTTCACGGTTTCCTGGAAGGTGCCCGTTTCACTCACCGAGAAAGCGTCGTTCTGGGCGTACAGCACCGCCGCCTTCTTGATGTTCGGGTTGATCTTCACGGCCTGACGCACGGCGTTCGGCGCGACCACCGAGATGGGCGCGGACACCCGCGCGATGAAGTTCCCGATCTGCGGAATGCCCTTGGCGGTGTTGCTGGGGCCGACCACCGGCACTTTGGCGCGCTCGGCGATGGGGTCGGCGGCAAAGGCCTGCTGCGAGAGGGTCGGCCCCACGATGCCCACCACCTTGTCCTTGTTGATCAGGTTCTGAAAGGCGTTGATGGACGTGTTCTCATCGCCGCCAGCGTCCTGAAACACCAGTTTGAAGGGCGTGCCGTTGATGCCGCCGCGCGCGTTCAGGAACTTCTCGGCGAATTTCGCGCCGATGACCTGCTCCTGCCCCAGCAGCGCCACGTTGCCAGTCTGAGCGACGGACACGCCGATGGCGACGGGGGTGTCGACCTTCTGGGCCTGGGCGACCCCCAGGGCCAGGGTGAGCAGTGAACCGAACAAGATACCTTTTTGCATGTGCTTGCCTCCATGATGAGTGTCTTCAGCCCTTTCGCTGAAGTTCTTGTGAATGGTGCCGACACTATCTTGTCCAGGCCGCTCCGAGTCAAGACATGGAGGCAGGACACCACCCCTGGCTGAGCGCCGCCCCCGCCACAGCACCGCCTGGCCGCGAGTAAGTATCTAGGCAGGAACCCAGGCGCGGCGAACCGCACCTTGAGCACCAATTCAGAAATCTGGGGGAGCGCCTTGAGTGGCCTCTGCGCAAAATGCCCCGCCACAAAAGCGCCCCGTTCCGCTCATGGCGTTTTGCTTGTCGGCGTTGGAAGACGCGCGCCTAGCCCTGCCTACGCCCGTTGAGGTCGTGCACGACCTGGCCCGCCTCCGACAGCGGTAAGGGCCGGGAAAAGTAGTAGCCCTGCGCAAATTCGCATCCCAACGCCTCGAGCGCCGCCATTTGCTCCTGGTTCTCCACGCCCTCGGCCACCGCCGAGAGGTTCATGTTTTTCGTCATGGACACGATGGTGCGTACCAGTTCGCTGCTGCTGCGGCTTTCCAGCATGCTCGCCACGAACGACCGGTCGATTTTCAGGGTGTCCAGCGGGTAGTTGTGCAGGTAACTCAGGGACGAGTACCCCGTGCCGAAATCGTCGAGGTGCAGCTTGACGCCCAGCGCCTGCACGTCGCGCAGGGTCTGCCCGATGGCCTGCGGCTGCCCCAGCAACACGCCCTCGGTAATCTCGATGTTCAGGTGTTGCGGGTCAAACCCGGTCTGGGACAGCACCTCCCGCAGGAAGGCCACGGTGTCCGGCGCATTGAAGTGCTCGGCGCTGAAATTGACGCTGAGGCTCAGCACCCGCGCCTGCGGATGCTGGCGCTGCCAGCCGCTCATGTCCAGGCAGGCGCGGCGCAGCACCCAGCGGTCGATGTCCTGGGCCAGGCCCCTTTCTGCCGCGACCGGCAGGAACTCCGCCGGCCCCAGCAGGCCCCGGCGGGGGTGCTGCCAGCGCACCAGCGCCTCGAAGCCCGCCACCTCGTGCGAACTCAACTCGATGATGGGCTGGTACACCAGGCGCAGCTCGTCACGTACCAGCGCGGCCCGCAACTCCTGTTCCAGTCGCCCCTCGCGGATGGTCTGCTCGCGCATCTCGGCACTGAATACCTGACTGCTGCCACGCCCGGCGGCCTTGGCGCGGTACATGGCGATGTCCGCGTCACGCAGCACCTCGTCGGCGGAGGTGTACCCGGCGTCGCCCAGCACGATCCCCACACTGACCGACACCACCACCTCCTCCCCGTTCAGGTTCACGGGGGCACGCACGGCCTGCCGAAGCCTGTCCGCCAGCTCCTTGACCTGCGCCGGGGTCGGCGTGGGTTCCAGCAGGATCGTGAACTCGTCCCCGCCCTGCCGCGCCACCGTGTCCGACTCCCGCACCACCCCCCGCAGCCGCAGCGCCAGCTCACGCAGCAGCGCGTCCCCCGCCGGGTGCCCCAGCGTGTCGTTCACGGCCTTGAACCGATCCGTGTCCAGCAGCAGCACCGCGTAGGTGGGGTGGCCCACCTGCCGGGAGCGCGAGATGGCCTGCTCCAGTCGATCCGTGAACAGCGCCCGGTTGGGCAGGCCGGTCAGGGCGTCATGGAAGGCGTCGTGCTGCATCTGGCGGTTGGCGGCCTCCAGTTGGGCCGTGCGGGCGGTCACGCGGGCCTCCAGTTCACTGTTCAGGGTTTGCAATGCCTCCTGCGCCGCGCGTAACTCCGTGATTTCCAGGCCGTACCCCACCACCATGCTGAGTTCCCCGGTGTCGTCATACACCGGCGTGTACGTGCGGGCCTGCACCACCCGCCCGCGCTCGGCACTGTCGAACACTTCCTCGAACGTCACCGAGCGCCGCTCCTGCACCGACTGCCGGTAGTGCGCCTGCCGCCGCTCCAGCATGGCCCGGTCGAAATTCCGGTACGTGAAGTACTCCTCGTCCGTCTTGCCGATAATCCAGGCCCGGATTTCCGGGTTGCGAATGGCTGCCTCGTTGCAGAACACGTACTGCCCCTGCGGGTTCAGGATCGCCAGCGGCGCGGTCGGCACGTTCAGCAACGACTCGTAGAAGTGCTGCCTGCCGGACTTCACGGTGCCCTGCTCGCCTGCCAGGGGGGCGCACGTGAAGACCAGGCCCAGAGCACCACCCTTCAGATCCTTGAGCAGCGCCACCGAACACACGGTCAGCCGCACCCGGCCATCGGCATGCCGGAATGGCACCTCGACGCCCATCAGGCGCTCGCCCTGAAGGGCCCGCCGGATCAACCCGTCCAGGCGCAGACCCTCCAGCGGCGTGGAAAGGAGCGTATGAACCCGCTCACCAATCACTTCAGTGCCGTACCCCAGCAGTTGCTCGCACCCGGTATTCCAGCTTTGAACAACGCCATCCACGTTCGTTACGAACGTCGGCCACTGCAATTCCAGCATGGTGCGCTTCCAGTCCTCGGCACTTGTGGCATTGAATTGTGTGCGCAGCACCTGCATGACAGAACGCCACTTCTCAACCGTTGGCGGTGACTCCAGGTCAAGGCCGTGAGTTTGAAGGAACTGATCGAAAACGGAGGGGCGGTCAGGCATGGTCAGGCATAGTCAGGGTTCGTGTAAATCAGGAAAATCGGCTTTCACCGCTCAGTGTAAAGCACCTGCCTCACAGAAACCTGTCAGGTTCGACGGGCGAAACCAGGCCCCGGTTCGGGGGTTATACGGGTCTGAACTCTATTCCGCTCATCCGGGAACAGCACCCGAATGGTCTCTGCTGCGCAGCTTTACAAGTCCACGCCGTCCAGACCCGTATTTTCTCCTAAGTAGCTGGCGGGTGAAGAACAGGGTATGCCCTGTTCAAACCCCGACCGGAGGGAGAAGCCAAAAGTGGCTGGCGGGGGAAGTGGAGGGCATTCGGGCGCTTTCCCCGGAGGCCCGTAACTGTACCCGCCAGCCACTCTCTCACTCCGTTCGGAAAACTAGATTGGATGCGCAATCTATTTTTCGGAGTGGTATGACTCGATCTGCTCAGCTTCGGGCGGCGCGTTGCCGGGCCACGAACTCCAGGAAGTCCCCGCGTGACAGGGTATTGACCACGTGCGCGGGGGTCAGGCCGGCCTTGCGGGCCACCAGCACGCCGTAACGGGCATCCTGTAAGCCCCCGAGGACGTGCGCGTCCGTGTTGATGGCAAACTTCACGCGGTCACGCCAGCGCAGCGCCACGCGCCAGTCCACGTCCAGGCGGGCGGCGTTGGCGTTGATCTCCACCACCGTGCCGGCCGCTGCGCAGGCGGCCATCACCGCGTCCAGATCCAGGGCGTAACTGCCCCGGCGCAGCAGCAGGCGCCCGGTGGGGTGGCCCAGCACCGTTACCAGCGGATGAGACGCCGCCCGCACCAGCCGCTGCGTTTGCCGTTCGCTGTCCAGCGTGAAGTGGCTGTGCACACTGGCGACCACGTAATCCAGCTCGGCCAGCACGTCGTCCGGGTAGTCCAGTGTGCCGTCCTCCAGAATGTCCACCTCGGCCCCCGCCACCAGCGGCACGCCCGCCGCCTGCAACTCCCGCACTTCCCTGAGCTGCGCCTGCAGCCGCTCGATGCTCAGTCCGTTCGCGTAATGCGCTGCCCGCGAGTGGTCCCCGGTGCCCAGAAACTCGTGTCCCAGCCGCAGCGCCTGCGCCGCCATGTCCGCGATGCTGGCCGTGCCGTCCGACCAGGTGGAGTGCGTGTGAATCATGCCGCGCAGGTCGGATACCCGAACCAACTCCTGCGGTGCAGGCAGCGTCGGCCACACGTCGTCGTGCTCGGCCTCGCGGTATTCCGGCGGACGGTAGGGGAGGCCCAGTTCCCGCATCACGTCCTCTTCGGACGGCGTGGACAGCACTTCCTCACCGCGCTTGAGGCCGCGCCCGGACAGGTCGAATCCTTTTTCTTTCGCTGCGGCCCGCAGGGCCTCGCGGTAGTGCGTACTGCCGCCCATCATCAGGTCCAGGGCGCCGCGCACCTGCGCCGGAGCATAAGCCACCTCCACCGGCACGCCGTCCACCGTCCCGGCCAGCACGGGTTTTTTCTCTACCGGGGCGAGGTCGTCCACGAATCCCGCCAGTTTTGCGGTCACGTCCTGCGCCGTTCCCGTCACGGTCACGCGGGCGGTGCGAACGGTCTCCAGCCCGCGCCGCACGTCTCCGGCCAGGCGCGGCTCCAGGCCCGGGAGCCGTGCCAGCAGTTCCTCAGCCACATCCAGCCCGGTGCTCAGGTGCTGGCGCTGCCGGGCCTCCAGCACGAACTCCACGTTCTCCAGAATGGACGAGGCACTCTTGGCGCCAAAGCCCTTGAGCCCTGCCACGCGGCCGCTCACGCAGGCCCCCCGCAGGCCCTCCAGCGAATCCACCCCCGACTCCCACAGCGCCCTGATCTTCTTCGGCCCCAGCCCGCGCACGTTCAGCAAGTCCAGTAAGCCCGGCGGCAGTTGCGCCGCCGCTTCCTCCAGCGCCGCCAGCCGCCCGGTCTGTACGAACGCCACCAGTTCGCCGGCCAGACTTTTCCCCACCCGTGGAATACCCGCGAAGCCCCGCATCAGCAACTCGGGCGTGTCCTCCGCCAGGCCCTCCAGGCTCCGCGCCGCACTGCGGTACGCCTTCGACCTGAATTCATCCTCACCCAGGATGTCCAGCACATCCGCCGTGCGCTCCAGCGCACCCACCAGCGACTTCCGAGAAGGAACCGACATGAGGACAGCTTACCCGTGACGCAGGAACACGGGCGGTCAGCTACTTTGAGCGTCGAGTACGCCATCAAAAATGTCATCGAGCGTCAGCGCCACGCCCAGGCACGGAATACTCAGTTTCCCGTCCTGAATGACCTCGCGCATGTCCCACTGAGTGGGGTGCTCAGGGTTCCGCGTGTATTCCACAACGCGCCGCTCGTCCTGATGCACGAGCAGGTACGTTTGCAAGCTGGGCAGGCCGGTGTACATGGCGTATTTCCCCACTCTGTCTACCTGCGCCGTGCTTTCCGACAGCACTTCTACCAGCAGACATGGCGCGGTTTCCGCCAGGTTGCCGCCTGTTTTCGTGTCGCACACCAGCATCACGTCCGGGTAATAGAAAGTATTCTGCTCCTCGATGCGAAGGCGCATGTCCGACAGGTGAAGTCGGCAGCCCTGTTTTCTGGCCTGCGGGTGCAAGGTGGCGGCGATGTTCATGGCGATCATCGAATGCCCACGAGTCACGCCAGCCTGCGCGTGAAGCGGGTACACGAAGCCCGCCACGTACTCGCGCTTGATGGGGCTGTTCTCCTCTGAGCGCAGGTACTCTTCAACGCTCATGGCCTTGAAGGCAGGGTCAGTCATATTTACAGTCTACCCGTGCCGCGCCCGTCCCTTGAAGTTCACGATTCTGCCGTTCACGTCATTGATTTCCTTGATGGCGTCGGTGAAGCGGTGCCCCACTTCTTCCGGTTTGTGGGCGTCGCTGCCCAGCACGAAGGGAATGCCGCGCTCGGTGGCGGCCCGCACCAGGTCGGGGGCCGGGTACGCCTCGGCCACCGGCTTGCGCCAGCCCGCCGTGTTGAAATCCAGCGCCAGCCCCTGCGTGGCCACCACGTCCAGCGCGTGCAGGGCGTACAGGCCGTTCGGGTCGCGGTGCCCGAACTTCTTCGGTAAGTCCAGGTGCCCCAGGCTGTCGAACAGCCCCGAGCGGGCCGCCCCCTCTACCAGCGCGTAGTAATCGCGGTACAGCGTGTCCAGCTCACGGTTCTCGTACTCGTCCACAAATTCCGGGTTGTCGAAACCCCACGCGCCAATGTAGTGAATGCTGCCGATCACGTAATCCCAGTCGTGCAAATTCAGGACGTGCTCCACAAACCGCTCCGTGCCAGGGTGAAAGTCGGCCTCCAGGCCCAGCCGCACGTCCAGTTTCCCGGCGAACTCGGCCTGTACCGCCCGAATGTCCTCGATGTACTGCGGCAACTGCTCGAGCTTCATGCGCCAGGGCGCGTCGTACCACGCGGGCATGGGCATGTGGTCCGTGAAGCACACCCCGTCCAGCCCGGCGTCCAGCGCAGCCTGCGCGTACTCTCTGGGCGTACCGCTGGCGTGCCCGCACAGGGGCGTGTGCATGTGCGAATCGAACACAGCAAAAGTCATGCCCCAGGCTAGAGCATGACTTCATACCACTCCGAAAAATAGATGGCGCATCCAATCTATTTTCCGAACAGAGTGAGTGGGAGAAAATACGGTTCTGGACGGTGTGGACTTGTAAAACTGCGCAGCAGAGCACATTCGGGTGCTGTTCCCGGATGGGCGGAATAGAGTTCAGACCCGTATCACAGGTTTATTCCGTGCTGTCTGAGCGATTCAGTTCAGTCTTATTTCAGCCTTGAATCCCGACCGTGATGTTGCACGAGTACCCGCTGGTGGCGTTGCCGCTGATGGTTGGTGTCTGCGCTTTTGCTCCGTCGCTGAACACGTTGTCCGTGGCGAGGGTAATGGCGTTCAGGTTGCGGGTGCTGCCCGTGTAACGCTTGTCGGCGTACACGGCGCGGCTTTCCTTTTCGGGCAGGGCAATCTGCGAGACCAGGGTCACGTTCCTGTCCACGTTGCCTTTCACGGCGGCGGCCAGGCTGGGGTAAATCTCGAAGTGAATGTGAGGCCAGCGCCCGGCGTAACAACCGGGGTAAATGGTCTTGAACGTGACCTTGCCATTGGCGTCGGTGACCTGCACGCCGCGCAGGTAATCCTCGGCAGTGATGCCCTGGCTGTAAAGGCTGTACTCGCCCGCAGCGGTGCAGTGCCAGATGTAAATGACGTGCCCGGCCAGCGGGGCGCAGTTGCCGTTCACGTTCACCAGTTGCAGCGTCAGGGTCAGGGGCACGCCTGCGGTGGAGTGGCCCGTTCCGGTGCTGCGTTTCACGTCACTGCGAACAATGCCGGAGTTCTCCAGGATGTTCTTCGTCTGCCCGGACGCGCTGCTGCCGTCGGCGGGGTAAGGCCCCTGCGTTTCGGTAGGAAGGGTGCTGCACTGCCCGTCTGCGCTCTTGATGGTGGCCGCGTCCCCCTGACCGCCAGGGCCACCACCGGGGCCGCCAGGGCCGCCTGGTGGCATTCCGCCGGGAGGCATGGGCGGGCGACCACCGCCACCCAGGATGCTGGCCGAGGCGGTTGCGCCGAGCAGTGTGCCGACACCAATGGCCCCGAGGCTCAGCAGACGGCGGCGATCCAGGACGCTGCGGCTCATCATGTTCGTGTCGGCAGCCAGGCCCAGGTGCGTGAAGTCATCGTCGGCGTGGTCATGATCACCAGGTTGTTCGGGCGTGACGAGAAGGATCTTGCTGTCCGGCTCATTCATGAAGGGCCTCCTGGTACGGGCGACCTGCCTTGCAGGTGCTCGTTCACCCAGCGTATCGCCGGGGTGAAGGGCAGCATCGACACAATCGGTTAAAGGAGAGTAAAAGAACGGCAGGTTGAGCATCAGCCAGTCGTAAGCTGCGCTTTACACTGGGGCATGCCTCTTGCTGGTGAATTTTCCTGATGCGCTGGTGGCCTGCCTTGCAGGTGCTGGCGCTGCACTTCGTGCTCCTGATGGGCCTGGAGCGCAAGGTGGCGCTGCCTGAGCGGGTGGCCTCGTATCCGGCGCAACTGCTGGGGCTGCTGCGGCCCGAGGTATTCACGCAGGTGGGGCCGCAGGCTTTGCTGACGGGCGCGTACCTGCTGGGCGGGCTGGGGCTGGCGTGGCTGCTGGTGACCCTCCTGTCGCGCTGGGCGCGTCCGTTGCTGTGGTTCATGGAGGGGATTCCGCCTTTTTTGCTGCTGGCACTGGGCGTGTGGGCAGGCGTGACATTCACGGTGGCCCGCGGCCTGGATTTCCCGCTGACCCCCTGGTCACCCGTGATGCTGGGCCTGTACACGGCTTCTCTGGCGCTGCCGGTGGCCGCGCGGGTGGCCCTGGCGACCGGGCAGGTGCGGCGCGAGGCGCTGGGTGCCGATTACACCCGCACGGCCCGCGCCATGGGGCTGCCGGAAGCGCGGATACAGGCCCAGGCGCGGCGGGTGGCCCTGCCGGAACGGGCCGCCGGACTGGGGGGGGACGCGCTGGGCCTGGCGCTGGCGCTGGTGATCATGGAGGGCCTCCTACAATTTCCCGGCCTGGGCAACAGCGTGTCCCTGGCCTTGCAAGGTGCCCTGAGCGGCGCCGGGGACACCGTGTCCAGCGCCGCTGACCCGCTGGCGCAGCAGACCCTCGCGGCGGCGCTGCTGCTGTGGCTGCTGCTGGGCGTCCTGGCCACGCTGTTTTATCAGGGGCTGGCGGCCCGCCTCGACCCGCGCCCGCGCAGTGGCGAGGAGGCCCACTAGTGCGCTGGCTACTGCTGCCCCTGTTGCTGTTCGCGCTGCTGGCCCCGCGCCAGGATTGCCCGCAGCGGGCCATGGTGCCCCGGAGCCCGGCGGTGCAGAACCCGGCCGTGCAGGTAGACGCCGTTTCTCTGGGCGGCGCAGACCTGCTGACGCCGCCGCTCCGTGCCGGGCAGCGGGCCGCCCCCCTGGGCACCGACCGCTTCGGGCGCGACGCGCTGTGCCTGAATCAGCGCGGCCTCTGGCGCTCCTTGCAGATCGCCCTGAGTGTGCTGGCTTTCGGGTGGCTGCCCGGCGTGCTGCTGGGCTTGTGGCTGGCCTGGCAGCGCCGCTTGCCGCCGCTGTCCAGCGAGATCATCGTGCTGCTGGCGCTGGTGCTGCTGCTGGGCAAGTCGGCTTTCCGGCTGGTGCTGGTGCTGGGCGCAGCGCTGCTCACGGCGCGGCTCGTGGCGGTGCGGGCCGCCACCATCCTGCGCCAGCCCTTCGTGGAGGGCGCCCTGGCCCTGGGCGGCGGCTCCTGGCAAATTCTGCGCCGCCACCTGCTGCCGCACCTGTGGCCCAGCTTTCCCGTCATCATCGCCACCGTGCTCAGCGCCCTGTTCCTGTGGCTGATGGAACTTGGTGCCCTGGGTTTCCACGACCAGCCTACCCTCACGGTGGCCTTTACCGACGGCCTCGACCTGGTGCAGGACATCCAGGCCCTGCCGCTGAACGCCGACCTGGGGCAACTGGTCAGTTTCTTCCGCTGGAGCTGGCTGGACACCCCCGAACAGCTGGTGTGGCCGGCGCTGTTCCTGACCCTGCTGACGCTGGCCCTGAAAGACTTCGCCCGCTGGGCTCTGCAAAAAGTAGAAAGGTCACGTTGACTTCAGCGCGGCCTGCTGAGGCGCCGCCTGCGCCGACCTGGCTTAAAGCCACTCTGCCGGAAAGCGGGCGGCGGGGAAGATGTCCTGCGCGGCCCGCAACATCCCGGCCCATTTGGCGGCGTCGTACCTGCGCGACAGGTGCAGCAGCACCAGGGCTTCGACGCCCGCCTGTTCGGCCAGCAGGGCACCTTGCTGCACGGTGGTGTGATGGTTTTTCAGGGCCAGTTCCTCGTCCTCCGGGGCATACTGCCCTTCCATGAACAGCGTCTTTACCCCAGACAGGATCAGGGCCAGCCGCTCCCGCTGCGCGCCGCTCAGCAGGAAATCCGTGAAGTAGGCGGCGCTGTCACCCGGCTCGACCTCCAGCAGATGCCGAAGGGTCTGTGCGCTGCACTGCACTCCGTTCACGTCCAGGTCACCCGCCACGCCGCTTTTCAATTGCGCCAGCCACGGCCCGCCCCGCAACCCCAGTTCCACCAGGCGCGCCGTATTCACGTTGACCCGCGGCGGCTCGCGCAGCACGTACCCCAGGCTCACGCCCTGGTGCAGCAGCGGCACGGCCTGCACGCTCACCTGTGGAGTGTCCAGCACGGTTCCCGCGTGGGGGCGCGTTCCCGCGCTGTGCATCACCTCGAAGGCCTCGTGCGCCTCGAAGCGCCAGGACTGCACCTGTTCCCCGTGAATCTCATGAACCCACCACGTCCCCCGGATGTCCGGCGCGTGATTCCACCAGTACCCCCGGAAGCGGTGGCCCATGATCCGCGCGGTGCCCGGCGGCCCCCACACGTGGTTCTCTCTGGCCGTGCGCTCGAAGTTCACGCGGAAAAAATCATCGAAGCCCGCCACGTGATCCATGTGCAGGTGGCTGAACAGCAGGTGATCCACCTGAGCGATTTCACTGACCGGCACGCCTTCCAGCGTCCGGCCGCCGCAATCCAGCAGCAGGCGCGTCAGGCCCTGCCCGCTGTCGGCCGTGACCCACAGGGCATTGTCCTGTCCCGGTTTTCCCAGCACCCGCGCCCGCAACATGCCCCCAGCCTAATACCCTGACGCGCCTGCCCCGCCTCTTCTGGCTCAACGCCTATACTCGCTGGCGTGTTCGGCCCGCTGCTTGCCGCCTTGACCTTCACATTCACTGACCCCATCGGGGACGCGCACGGGGACGGCAGTTACGTTCTGCCCACCCGCCCCGCCGTGTCCGCCGACGCCCTTGACCTGCGTGAATTCACGGCCCAGCGGCAGGGAAAAACCATGACCTTCCGCATCAGTTTCGGCTCGATGCAAAACCCCTGGAACCTGCCGGGCGGCTCCTCCGCCGGCGTCACGGACCTTTTCGTAAAAGCCGGCCTGGGCGGCGCGAACGACCTGCCGGATCTCAACCTCAGCGTGAACGAAGGCTGGCACTACCACATCCGCGTGGCCGGTGGGCACGCCAGCATGGAAAGTGCGGGGGCCGACGGCAAGGCCCTGACCCCGCAAGACCCGCCGCAGGTGTCGGTGGAAGGCACCACCCTGGTCATCAGCACCAGTATTCCTGCCGGAAAGTACGGCTACTGGCTGACCAGCAGCTTCTACACGCCCTTCAGCAAAACAGGTTTGCTGCTGCCCAGCGCGCAGGCCAGCCCCAGCGCCCTGAGCACCGCCCGCGCCAACCCGCCTGTTCCTGTGGACGTTCTGGCCCCGGAAGGCGACTACACTGTCTACACCACCCGCATTCTGGCGCCGGTGGGCCGCGCCCGCGACATCCGGCCCCTGCTGCTGTTCGGACTGGGTGGGCTGGGCGTCCTGTTGACCGTTGTGGCGACCTTGCGCCTGTGGCGCACTCCGCGCCCATGAGCCAGACCCCGCGCAATCAGACTACACGTGACCAGACCGCGCGCCCGCTGCTGCCCGCTCCCATTTACATCCTTATAGCCGCCGTGCTGTGGGGCCTGCTGGGCATCCTCGGCAAGAACGCCCAGACCGCCGGCGTCACGCCCCTGGAAGTCGCGTTCTGGCGCGCGGCCCTGGCTGGCCTGCTGTTCGGCCTGCACGCCGGCGTCACCCGCGCCCCCCTGCCCCGCGGCAAAGACCTATGGGTTACCGCCGGGTTCGGCCTGCTGGGTGTCAGCGTCTTTTACGGCGCTTACCAGCTTGCCGTGCGCTCCGGCGGGGCCAGCCTCGCCAGCGTCCTGCTGTACACTGCCCCCGCCTTTGTGGCCCTGCTGGGCTGGGCCTTCCTGCGCGAAAAACTGGGCCGCCGCGAAATGGTGGCCGTCGTGGGCACCCTCGGCGGCATCGCCCTGATCAGTCTCGGCGGCGGGCAGGGCGTCACCGTCAGCGCCCCTGCCCTCGCCTACGGCCTCACCGCCGGGTTCACGTACAGCCTGTATTACCTGTACGGCAAAACGTTCTTTGGCCGCTACACCCCCGCCGCCCTCTACGCCGTGGCCCTCTCCATCGGTGCCGTCGGCCTGCTGCCCTTCGTGCATTTCACGGCCAAAACCTCCGCCGCCTGGCTCAGCCTCGCGGGGCTGGCGCTGCTCTGCACCTATTTCGCTTACCTCGCGTACAGCGCCGGCCTGAAGCACCTGCCTGCCACCCGCGCCAGCGTCATCGCCAGTCTGGAACCCGTCGTCGCGGCCAGCCTCGCCGCCCTGCTGTTCGGAGAGCGCCTGGCGGCCCTGGCCCTGGTGGGCGCGGCCCTGGTCATCGGCGCCGCCCTCCTCCTGAGCACCGAAAAGCCCAGCGAAACTCATCCACCGATAGAATGAGAAGGACAACCTGCGCGCCGGCAGGCTGAGGCGCGGCCTTGCCGCCCTTACTTGCTCTCCAGATCGAAGTCCCACTCGAATGATCGGCCCCAAGGCAGGCTGGCGTCGGCAATGGTGTACGTGTCGCCCAGGCGCAGGGGAAAGTGGTCGCGGGCCAGGGACAGCAGTTTTGCCTGGGCGGCGGGCGTGTTCAGGTCTTTTTCGGGAATGGCTTTTCGCAGGGCGGCCCGCAGCTCGGCGCTGTAGATCACGTCGTTGGCGTACTCGCGGGCCAGCAGGGCGTCCTGGCGGATGGGGTTCGCGCCGTCCAGGGCAACTTTAGCGTGCGCCAGGGCGGTGCCCAGGTTGTTGCCGGGCGTGCCCCAGGCGGCCAACGCAAGCAGGTTGGCACTCTGGCGTAGGGTCGACAGGTCTTTCCACAAGCGGGTGTTGCCCAGGTTCACCTGCGCCACGTCGGCCACCGCCACGGGCCCCTGGCGTTGCAGGCCGCTGATCTGGATGGCGGCGCGGCGCGGGTCACCACCATTGAACACGAAGAGGGTCAGGTCAGGCGTCTCGCTGGCCTGCGCCACAGTAAAACCGCTGCCCAGCGCGTGGTTCTCGGCGCTGCGGGTCAGGGAAATGCCCTCGTATTTCATGACGGCCGTGGCGGCCTGCGGGTCGCTGTAGACCAGCTTCACTTTCTTTTCGCCTGGCGCGGTGGCGCGGGCGGTGAGCATGCTCAGCACCTCGTCCGCGCCGGGGTAGACGTGGACATTGGCGGGCGCGTCCTTTGCCAGCGCCGCGCCTTCCTGCGGGGCGGGACTGCCGGGCAGGGCGTCGTCCCAGGTGACGTGCAATTCCCTGAACACGCCTTCTCTGGCCCAGGTCATCATCTGGCGTATCACTTCCAGGTTGCGGGCGCGGTCGGTGGCTTCGGGTTCACGCGGCAGGGTAATGAACGCGAACACAGGCTGCCCGGTACGCTGCTGCCAGTCGCGTAGGGGTTGCAGGCGTGTTACGGCCTCGGCGGCGCTCAGGGGGCTGGTGCGCGACTGAACCAGGCCGCCGTAAGCGAGGGCGTCCAGCGCCACGATCAGGGGTTCGTTCGCGGGCTGCTGCGCCAACCAGGCCGTTAAAGCCGCCGGGTCAGCGCCCCTTTCCGCGTTTCCCAGCACTTTCGCCGCCGGAACCTGAACCGTGTCGCCCTTCAGGCCAGCTATCAGCGCCGGCAAGACCCGGGTGGCCGGGCGGGAATCCAGTGGCACAAGTGTCTGGGCCGAGGCCGCGCCGAGCGAAAAGAAAGTAAGAAGAGAAACCGCACGCATGTGCCGAGCCTACGGGCCGCACATGAGCGCACCCAGATAAAAACCTGACCGTGGGCCACGGGACGGTTTCAGCTTTATAAGGCTTCCGTTTGTTTCGTTCACCCACTGGAACGTCACCAGTTCGTTCACTCCACGTCTGGAACCTGTTTGCTCCTTCTCGCTTCGCCCGGATTGAACCGTTTTATCAACGCTTCCATCGGAGTTGGGCTTACCTGTCCAGCCGGAAAATGGCCATGTCCGGGTCGGTGTGGCCCTGAATGTGGGCCGTGAGCATCCGGGCCGCCTGCACGCTGTAGGTGATGCCGTTTCCGCCGTACCCCAGGGCAAAGAGGAGGTGGGCATTCTGATGTTTTGGCCCAATGAAGGCCAGGCCGTCCTTCGTTTCCCCGAAGGTGCCGGCCCAGGCGAAGGCTGTTTCCAGATGCAGGTGCGGCAGCAACTTCTCCAGTTTCCGTTCCAGTTTCCGGGCCTTGCCCGCCAGTGCCCGCTCGCGGCGGGCGGGGCTGTGGAAGTCGTCGTCCTCGCCGCCCACGATCACGCGCCCGTCGGCGGTGGTGCGGGCGTACAGGTACGGGCGGGCCGTTTCCCAGATCAGGCAGCCGCTGGGCCACAATTCGTCTTCGAGGGGTTCGCTGGCCAGCGCGTAACTGTTCTTCAGCTGCGCCAGGCGCTTGTCCAGGAACTGCTCAGCCTCGTAGCCGGTGGCGACCAGCACCCAGCGGGCACGCACCTTGAACCCGCGCTCGGTGTGGGCGCTCAGGCCGTGCCTGTCCTCGTCCAGCCGCATGACACGCGTGCGGTCATGCACCCTTGCGCCGCGCCTCTGCACGCGCCACAGCAGGTGCTGTGCCAGGCGGTACGGGTCGATCTCGGCCCCGGCCTCACTGAACAGCGCCGCCGGGGCCGCGAGACCAAACTGCTTTTTCACGTCCGCGCCCTCCAGCAGGTGCACCTCCAGCCCCGCCCGGCGGCGGGCTTCGCACTCGGCCTGCAACAGGCGGACGTCGCGGCGGTGGCTGGCGTAGTACAGGCTGCCGCGCTGCCGGAACCCGCAGTCGTCCGGCAATTCCGTGACCATGTGCCGAACGGTGTCGATGGACTTGCGGCAGAGCTGGTAGGCCCGCTCCGCCTGCGCCTGCCCGATCATGGGAATCAAGTCCACCAGGTTGGTGTCGATCTCGTACTGCAACAGGGCTGTGCTGGCACTGGTGCTGCCGAACGCGGCGTCGCGCGTGTCCAGCATCACCACGTCCAGGCCCGCTTTCGTCAGTTCGTCGGCGCACAGCGCCCCGGTAATGCCCGCGCCGATCACCAGCACGTCTGCCCGCTCGTCTTTTTGCAGGGGCGGGTAAGTGTGCATCAGTCCGTTGTGAATGGGCCAGTAAGCGCGACCGGTACGCAGATCCATCCCCTGAATTTATGGGGTGGGCCGGGCGCACAGGCGGAGTCTCAGGGAAGGGCCAAGGGGCATGGGGCCATGAGAGTTTTTCCGCGTGGCTCAGGGCGGGGGACGCCTGGCTGTTCGAGGCGTAAAAAAGCCCCGGCGCGCGGCCAGGGCAGCAGATTCAAAGCCGTATGACCCGTTTCAGAACCAGCGGCGTTTGGCGGGTTTTTTCTTGCCCATCAGGCGGTTGGCCTGATCCAGCGCAAAATCGAACGCCTTGTCGCGTTTGCGGGCCTTTGCATACTTGCCCTGCTTTGCCTTCTGGGTCTGGCGCATCAGGTTGGCGACTTCCAGCGCGATGGGGGCCATGACCAGGAGTTTGCCCAGTTTGCCTTTCTTGGCCAGTTGACGGAACAGAACGTTTCTCATGCCCCCATTACGACACATGAAGAAGAAAAGTTGCTGAAGCGTCACTCAAGGCCGTTCATCTGCGGCGTGGTTGTTTTTCGGCAGTCGTCGGCTGCGTGCCTCATAGCAAGGTCGTTCATAACCCGCTGGGCAGGCACCATGTGCCCTCGCGTGACAGGCAGGTGCGCGGCCTGGCGTGGAATTTCTGCGTCCCGCAAGCGCCTGGCGGCGGTACGAAGGTGTGCGGCGGCTCCCTCTCGTTCGCGGCCTGTTCACTCTTCAGCGCGGCCTGTTTTCTGGCACTCGTCGGCGGCACTGTGGCACGTTTCCCTGCCTATAAACCGTGGCGGCGCGAGCAGACCTGGCGAACCGAAAGGCGCTAACTTAGGGCATGACTGCAACTCAGGAAAGGGTCACGGCCCTGCGCGAACAACTGGTCGCCTGGCGACGTCACCTGCACATGCACCCCGAAGTGGGCTTCGCGGAAGTTCAGACGAGTCAGTACATCTTCGACGAACTGAACAAGATGCCGGGCCTGACGGTCACGCGCCCCACCAAAACGAGCGTTCTGGCCGTCTTGAAAGGTGGCAAGCCAGGGCGCACGGTGCTGCTGCGGGCCGATATCGACGCGCTGCCCATCACCGAGGAAAACGACTTCGAGTTCAAGTCGCAGAACGAGGGCGTCATGCACGCCTGCGGTCACGATGGGCACACCGCCATTCTGCTGGGCACCGCCAGAATGCTGAGTGAACAGGCGCAGGACGTTCCCGGCGAAATTCGCATGATCTTTCAGCACGCCGAGGAATTCGGCCCCGGCGGCGCCGAGGAACTCGTCATGGACACGCCCCTGATGGACGGTGTGGACGTGGTGACCGGCTTGCACCTGAACAGCCAGTTGCCTGCGGGGATGGTGGCTGTAAAACCCGGCGCGTTCATGGCCTCCCCGGACATGATCGAACTCACCATTCAGGGCAAAGGCGGCCACGGTGCCCACCCCGAGGAGACCGTCGACCCCATCGCCGTGGGGGCACAGGTCGTCACCAACCTTCAGCACATCGTCAGCCGCAACATCTCTGCGCTGGACTCGCTGGTCGTCACCATCGCCAAGTTCCAGGCCGGCACCACCCACAACGTCATCCCCGACAGCGCCGAACTGATGGGCACGGTGCGCACCTTCAGCCCGGAACTGCGCCAGCAGGCTCCTAAACTCATTGAGCGGGTCATCAAGGGCGTGTGCGACGCGCACGGGGCCAGCTACCACCTGCGTTACGAATTCGGCTACCGGCCCCTGATCAACACCGACTGGGTGGCCGATATCCTGCGCGATGTGGCCCTGGCCGAGGTGGGCCCCGAGCACTTCCAGGTGTCCAAACCTACCATGGGGGGCGAGGACTTCAGCGCCTACCTGGAAAAAGCCCCCGGCGCTTACTTCAACGTCGGCTCGGGCAGCGACACCTCCGACAGCCGCTGGCCGCATCACCACCCGCGTTTCACCATTGACGAGCAGAGCCTGGAAACGGGGGTACATATGATGCACGCCGCCGCCCTCAAACTCGCCGACCCGGCCACCGCAGTGCCCCAGCCGGGGTAAAGGGTTGGCTGGGTTCGGGTAACGGGAAAAACGACGTCCCGATCTTGTTTTTCCCATTACCCCTCACGACTGCCCCTGGCTTTCGCGCACACCCGGCAATCTTGCTACCTTGAGGGGCGTGCCTGACGCTTCCCTTCCCGATTACGACTGGTTGTTCTCGCGTACCCGCGCGGGCCGTGGGCGTGGCCCACAGGGAGCGCGGGCCCTGCTGGACAGTTTGGGCACACCGGACGGGAAGTTCCAGTCCATTCGCGTAATCGGCACGAACGGCAAGGGCAGCACCTGCGCCATGCTGGAGGCGGGTCTGCTGGCGACCGGCGTGCGCGTGGGGCGGTTCACCAGCCCGCACCTGCACGAGTACGAGGAGCGCATCCGCGTGAACGGCGTGAACCTCGACCCTTCCCGCACAGCGCACTTCATCGGGTGGGCCAAAGAGCATGCGCCGGACGCGGCTTTCTTCGACCTGACGCTGGCCCTCGCCAGCCAGGTGTTCGCGGAAGAAGGTGTGGACATAGCTGTCATGGAAGCCGGGGTGGGCGGCGTGTCGGACGCCACGCAGGCCCTCCGGAACGTGGTTGCAGTGAGCCTCACCAACGTCGACCTGGATCATATGGGCGTGCTGGGGCACACCGTCCAGGACATTGCCACCGACAAAGCCGGGGCTGCGTTACCCGGTGTGCCGTTCTTGACCACGGCCACGGGGGAGGGCCTGAGCGCCGTGCAGCGTGAAGCGCAGAGACGCGGCGTGACCGTGCTGACCCCCGCCACGCATCCGACGCTTTTTCAACTTCCTTACCTGCCCAGCCTGACCGGGCCGCACCAGCAGTCCAACGCCGCGCTGGCCGCCGCCACCCTCCGCACCCTGGGCTACGCCAGTGGAATCGAAGCGGCCCTGGGCGCCACGCACCCCGCCCGCCTTGAACGCTTTGAAATCGGTGGAAAAACTGTCCTGATCGACGGTGCCCATAACCCCCACGCGGCCCGCGCTCTGGCCGCAGCGGTGCCTCAGGCCGACGTACTGCTGTTCGGCAACCTGGCCCGCAAGGACACCGCTGCCACCCTGGCCCCCCTGCTGGCCCTGGCGGGTCAGTATGTGTTCACGGCCCCAGGTGACCTGGCCACACCTCCTGCCGACCTGGCCACCACGCATGGCGGACTGTGCGTTCCCCGGCCCGACGACGCCCTGAAGACCGCCCTGATGCTCACCCCGGCAGGCGGCACCCTGCTGGTGACCGGCAGCCTGTACCTGGCCGGAACCGTGCGGGCCGCCCTTCAGCACGGTTTGACAACGCCCCCCGCATAGCTTATTTTTATCCCTGCGCTTCCTGCTCACGCGAAAGTGCCGCCTGCAAAGGCCGATGTAGCTCAGTGGTAGAGCAACTGATTCGTAATCAGTAGGTCGTCAGTTCGACTCTGACCCTCGGCTCCAATAAAAACCCCCGCCCAGCGCGGGGGTTCTGTTTTGCCTCTCGACCATCTGACCCCAGCGCGGGGCGGGATTTGCAAACACTTTGCAAACCGCCCCCGCCCCGCCTCACTTTGCCCGCCTGGGTTTGCTAGGCAGCGCTGGGGGGGCAGCCTGGGCCGGTCGAGCGGTCGCCCGCCGCGCCTTGACCGTGACCCGCTTTACCTCGCGGGGGGCCTGGGGCACCGGGTCAAACGTCAGGCCCTCGCGCTCAACGTCGTACACGTGCCGGTAAACGTCACGGGTCACGCTCGCGTTACTGTGCCCTAACTGAGCGCTGAGCACCTCGACCGGCACACCCCGCGCTGCCATGAGTGAAGCGTAGGAGTGCCTGAGCTTATGCGGTGAGAGTTTAGTCACCCCCACCGCCTCGCACAGCCGCCCCATAGGTCGCCTGAGATTGTCAGGCCGCCAGCCCGTACCTGCCCGCGAGGTGAACACATAGTCAGTGACCGTGTACGCTCGCCCGTTGTGCCTGAGCCGCGCCTGACTCTCGCGCTCTTGCTGGGCCCTCGAATCCCTGAGCACCTGGGCAGCGCTGCCCGTCACCGTGACGGTGCGCTCACCGCTCGCGGTCTTAGGGGTGTCCTCGTAGACCGTGCCGCCCATCACGCCCCGCGTGCTCTCGATCTTCACCACCGCTGAGCCGTCAGGCTTAAAGGTCACACTCGACCATTTCAGGCCCAGGGCCTCACCGGGCCGCGTACCGGTCGCCAGCATGAACGCCAGAGGCCACCCCCAGCGGTCGAGCCGTGCCGCCTCATAAAACTTCACCGCCTCATCTGGGGTGAACGCCTTAGGTCGAGCGGGGCCCCGCGTGGTCAGGCGTTCCGGGCGACCGCTCAGCGTAGGGTCATACTCGACCCGGTTCTGTCTGAGCCCCCAGCGGTACGCGGCCCGCAGCAGGGCGTACACCTTGCCCCGCGTGCGCTCGCCGGTCGCGCCCTCGCCCAGCCCGTCGAAATACTCCCGCAGTCTCGCGGGGGTGACTTTCTGGGCCCTCAGGGGCCCCAGACTGGGCGCTATGTAATGCCCCAGCGAGTAGCGGTAATCAAACGCGGTGCGCTGCTTGATGCCGTTTGACCGCTCGCGGGCCTCGATGTACTCCGTAATGAGCTGCTCGACCGTCAGGGCCTCTTTAGGGGGCAGGTCGCCCCGCAGCGCGTACCGCCTCGCCTCAGTCACCGCAGCGCGGGCGGCGGTCATGTTCTGGGCGGTGCCGCTAAATGACCTGGGCTCACCCGCCTCTGACGTGACATGAACGCGCCACCTCACGCGACCGTCAGGCAGCCGCGTATAACTGCCCTCGCCCTGCCCCCTCTTTGCCCGTTTGCCCTGCCCAGTTGCCGCCATGCCCCCCAGCGTACCGCCTGAACTGGGCAGCGCTGGGGGTGAGGTGCTGGGTAGGTTGCTGAGTAGCGAGTAGGTTTCAGGGGGTTTTAGGGGGGTGTTTTCTATAAGGCATTTTTTAGATATATATATATATTTATATATGTAGTCCTAGACGGCGTTTTGACCATTTTACCCGCGAGGGTAAAAAGCACACACACACTAGGGCGAAATAAAACCCCTGAAACCTAACGGCTACTCAATCACCCCTCTGGGACGGCAAAAAACAGTAGAAGTTATGGGTAAAAACCGACTCGACCGCTACCCCCTAAAACCTAACGGCTACTCCTACTCACTCAGCGGGTCGAGGCACCCCCCAGCGCTGCCCCAGCATGAGCAGATCAGGGGGGCGGCGGCAGCAGGCAGAACGAAATTATTTCGTTGGTTTTCCCCCGTCAGCCCCGTGCGCACACGGGCGCAGTGTGCCCTCTGCAAATTTGCAGACCCCTCCTGTAGTCAGCCCCACGCGCACACGGGCGCAACCTGGGTTGACGTGCGGAAATTATTTCCGTACGTGGCAGCCCCACGCGCACACGGGCGCGACACGTTGGCGAAATTATTTCGCCAACGTTATGCCCCCAGCCCCACGCGCACGCGGGCGTGACCGGAATCAAACGGAAATTATTTCCACTTGTTCCGTCAGCCCCACGCGCACACGGGCGGCAGGCAAAACGAAATTATTTCGTTTAACCTCCCAGCGCTGCCCCAGCCTGAGCAGGTCAGGGGGGCGGGCCATGCCAGAAAATGCCAGAACAAAACGCCCAGCCCGCCCCGCACGGCGCGGGGTTCAGACTTCAAATCCAACCCCCGCCCCTGGGCACCTTTACCCCTGGGGGGCGTGTTCCTGTACCTGTAGCCTCTCGATTTTTCACCGCCCAGCCTGGGGCCGCGTGAGGGCCTGAAAGTTTCAGATTCTGAAACTCGCCCAGCTTTTCACCACTGCCGGTAGGAAGTCCCTTACACCTGGGCACGTCAGTCAGTGACGCGGCGGGGCGGGGCCCTGGGCGTCAGGCGGTGACGGGGGGGGCTAAGTCAGGCTTACCCCGTCACCGCCCAGGCGCTCGACGAAAACCCCTATAGAGCGGGGGGGGGTGTAAGCGTGCTGAGCCGCTTAGAGCCTCGCCCATACGCTAAAAACCTGGGCCAAACCTGACAACTTAGACACCTAAAAAAGAGGGGAAAACCTAACGAATCCTAACGCCCAGGTGCTCGCGGTCATTTTCGTAAGGTCACGAAAAACGCCCCCAGCCGGTCGAGGTGCTGGGGGTTCAGGTTTGCCGTTCACTTATAACGGCTTTAAGTGAAGTGCTGAGGGTTCAGGGCGTCAGGGGGCCGCGTTTAGAAGTCCACCCAGGCCCGCACAAACAGCACCGCCGCACTACCCGCGAGGCTCCACGCGGGCCAGCCTACCCAGTCGAGCAGCAGCACCGCCGCGAGCGCGAGCAGCACCGCCGCCCAGAATGAACGGGGCCGCCTCACCCCTGCCCCCCAGCGCTGCCCCCGTCACCCTGGGGCGTGGCCCCGCTGCCCGCCTGGGTGCTCAGGGCCTCGCGTACCGCCGCGCTCACCCGCTGGGTTATCTCGCGCTCTAACGCGCTGGGGTCACTGGGCAGCGTCACCGGCCCGCCCGTGACTGACTCGACCGGCACCGCGACCAACGCGAGGCCCAGCGCGTCGAGCATGGCGGCCCATGCTGGGGGAATAGTACCGCCGCCCTCAGCACCGTTTAGGGCCCGCGTGACCGCCTGGGGCCTTAAACCGGTCGCCCTCGCCAGATCAGCGCGGCTCATGTGTTTTTCGTGTAGTCGAGCGTTCACAGCCGCTCTCACCGCGTCATTCATAGCCATAACCTTAACACTTTTTGGGTTCTGAACTCTATTCATGTTGACAGTATACCCATAATCTGTTACTATTCAAACAGCAGAAAACGCGGCCCCCCTGAGAAAGTGACCGCGCTCTGACTCCCCCAGCTAGGAGAATCACCGTGCAAGATACCGCCCCCAGCAGCACCACCCCCCGCGCTCTGTTCCGTGCATGGCAGGCCCGCGTGACTTACCGCGAGTGCGGCACCGTCACCGACGTTCAGACCTACACCGTCACCATGAGCCGCACCGCCCAGGGGTTTACCGCGACTCTGAACGGTCGCCCCGCTGACGTGCTCGCCGCCGCCCGCATCCTCAGCAGCGCCCAGAGTGAAAACGCCCTGACCGTCACCGCTGAGATTCTCGACGACACCACCCCCGCCGCCCGCGTTATCGGTAAAGCTGCCGCCCATGACCTTCACCGCGAGCTGGGCCGCCTGGGGTACCGCGACCACTACACCACCGCCGCTGAGGTGCTGGGCGTGCCGGTCGCCAGCCTCGCCGCCCTCACCGCTGAGCAGGCTCAGACGGTGCGCTCCTACGCTTACGGCAACTGGGGCCTGAGCGCTTAAAGGTGCTGGGCGGGGCGTTTTCTGTGACAGAAACACCCCGCCGCACTTCTCACAATCTGAGAACCTGACCATGACCACACCCAGCGCTGCCCCGTACCGCCTGACGCACGGCTCACCCCTCAGTGACGCCCAGGCCGCCCAGCTCATCACCCGCACCGCCCAGGGCGAGGCCCTGAACTTTGCCCCGGTCAAGCACGGGCACCGCTGGGTGCTCGCGCACCTCGCGACCCTCACCGCCGCCCAGCGTGCCGACTTTGCCCGCCGCGTGCTGCTCGCCGGTCAGTTGCTCGACCTGGGCCGCGTGCCCGCCCAGATAAGTGCCTGACCCGCTGGGGGTCGCGTTTTAAACGGCACCCCCAGCACCGGAGAAAACACCATGAAACACACCGCCGCATTTACCGCCGCCCGTGACGCGCTCGCGCAAATCCTCGCCCGCCCTGAGGTGCTGAATAACCCTCAAGACCTTCAGACGGTCGAGCAGACTCTAGACGCCCTCGACCGGGCGGGGTGCCACGTTATCCAGGGCGAGCATACCGACCTGCCCGCCCCGCCTGACCCTGACCTGTTTCACATCCTGCCCGCCGCCCGTGACGTGCTGGGCACCTACGCACACCGCGAGCTGCCCGCCTGGGGCAGCGCTGAGTGTGCCCAGTTGCTCGCCCCGCTCTGCTACGCAACCCAGGCCCTAGAGCTGCTCGTTACCCTTCACGCCCTGGGTGCTGAGGGTGAGGGCCACCCGGCCCCGCTGGGCACCCTCGACCACACCCCCAGCAACTAACCCCGCTCGACCTGGGGGCACCGTTAGCAACACTAACAGCGCTGCCCCCCTCGACCACCGCCCAGAGGTCACACCATGAAATACACCCGCAAAGAGGCCCAGGACACCGCGACCGGGCTAGAAGGCATAAAGAAACTTCTCGACCTCAATGACCCGCACCTGAACGCCGCCATTCAGGAAGCTCAGCAGGCCGCGAAAACCCCCAGTAGCACCCTCAGGGATACCCACATGGCCCGCGTGGTCGAGCACGTGAGCGCCTGGGCAGACCGGCAGGGGGGCACCCCATGACCACGCAAGAAACGCCCGCCCTGACTGACCGCACCTTGCCCGCCCCCTGGGTCGCGTGCGAGGTGTGCAGCTCGACCGTGCCCGCCCTGCCTGACCTCGACGGCTCGCCCCGCTGCCCCAAATGCGCCCAGACTGAACGCCTGACCACCGCCGCTTATGACCACCTCGCCCAGTTGCTCGCCCCCGCGCTGGGGGCCTGGGGCAACCACTACGCGGCCCAGGGCATGACCCGCGCCCAGCTTTTCACCGCGCTCGACATCTGGGCAGGTCTGGGCCTGAGTGACCGCGCCCAGGGCGATCAGCTCGCCGCCCTACTTACTGACGCTATGCAGGAACACACCCCGCCCGTGTTCACCCCCGCCCCGCCTGACCGCGTGCAGCTCGACGCCCGCACCGTGCCCCAGGTGCTCAGTTTCACCCTCGACCACGCCCAGCCCCAGGCAGACGGGGCGGGCCGCATTGACCGCCGCTTATCCTTCACCGTGCGAGGCTCAGACGGCTCAGTGAGTAACTGGGGCGGCCTGTACCCAGGGTGTGACGTGCTGCTCATGCTGAACGCTGACCCCGCGACCGCTGACGCGCTGCTCATTTACACCGGTATCCACGGGCAGACTGACCCCGTAGGGCATGAGGCCCTGAGGGTGCCCGCTGAGCTCTTGCCCCAGGTGCGGGCCGCGCTGGGTTACACCTTCACCGCTGGGGGTGCCCAGTGAGCCGCAAACATCACGGCACACCGGGCCGCCGCTCGCCCCGCGCCCTCATTCCTGGGGCGGTCAGCCTCGCGGCGGTGCACGTCATCCCCGGCGACCTGACCGCGACCGGTCGCCCCGCCCTCACTCTGGCCTGCTACACCACCCGGCACACCGTCACCCTCGCTCATATCCCCAGCGGGGCGACCTGGGGCCTCACCTACCCCCCAGCGCTGCCCAATACCCAGGATGAGCGCGAGGGCCTCACGCTCGCCCGCCTGGGCGGTGCCCGCCTCACCATCGAGCATGACGGTAAACGCCAGGTGCTCGACGTGCCCGCCGTGCGAATCCTGAGAGAATTAGTCGAGGCCCTGGGCACGTATGACGGGCACCCCGTCGAGCTGGGGCGGCCCGCATGACCACCGCCTCACCCGTTCTTATCGCGGTCACGGTCGAGTCTGACCATGTGACCTTCACCCCCAGCAGCGGCCCAGAATTGAAATTACCTAAACCGGTGCGGTTCAGTCTCGACGCTGACACCCCCGCCCCCGCCGCCCTCACTCAGCCCATCACGCTCTCAATCTGGGCAGGTAAACCCCGCGAGTCTGCGCGACTCGCTTATATCGCGGTCGAGCCTTACACCCCAGAGGGTCAGGCCGCACTTATGGCCCTGGGATACGCGGGGCCGTTCCCGGTGCCTGACGGGGCAAACCTGGGCGGTTACAGTCACGGCACCGCCCTGACTGAGCATGAGGCCCTCACCCTCGCGGGGTTGCCTGACTTCCCTGAACACTGGGTTATCTGCCCGTGCGAGTCAGGCGGGGCACCGTTCACGCTGCTCTGGGGCAACGCTGCCAGTGATGAGCAACTAGAGCGGTCGAGCACCTGGGCGACCACCACCGCCGCGAGCCTCAGGGCCTCAGACACCCCCAGGGGGTCAGCGTGAAAGGCCCCAGCCGCCCCCGCCCGATCACTCGACCCTCACCGGCCCCCAGGCCAGCACCCCGCCCGCTCAAACTCTTGCCCTTCACCACCCGCAGAGGTTCACGCCATGACTGACCAACTCGACGCCCTGAAACAAATGACTGACGCCCAGGCCGCCCAGGTGCGAGCCGTCATGCTCGAATCTGGGCAACTGCCCCCGCCCGCTCACTTGCCCACCCTGAGCGCTGCCCAGATGCCCGCGAGCCTCGACGCCCTGAGGGACGCCCTGAGCGGTAACGCTATGGCCTGGGGGCAGCGTGCCCCGGACGGCTCAGCCCTCGCGCATTTCGCTCATGGCCTGCTCTACGCGGGGGTCATGCTGAACAGTTGCCGCACCCTCGACCCCGCACCACATAACGCCCTCGCGGTGTTCACCACCTGGGCCGCCGGGTTTGCCCGTGACGTGCTCGACCAGGCAGGGGTGAGTGAGGGCGTGATAGATGAGGCCCTAGAGTCGCCCGTACTCTCGCCCCAGTTGCTCGCGGCCCTGCCTGACAACATGGCACGCGGGGCGGCGGGGGCAGCGCTGGGTGTGTTCTGTGCCGCTGCTCACTCCTACACTTACCTTGACCCTGACCACGTGATGACCCTCTTGGCCCTCGCAGGGCGTGAGGTCGCGGGGCCTGACTTCATGCCCAGCAAGGGCGAGGGCCTGAGGGCCTGACCCCTCGACGAAAGGAGAAAATGCCATGACTGACCCGGAAAACACACCCTTCACCCAGAACACCGCCCAGCGGGTCGAGGCCGCCGCCATAAAGGGCGGTGTACTGAGCGTGAACCTGGGCACGCTCGACCACCCCCAGATGGTCGCGGTCATTATCCGACCGGACAAAATGCGCGAGGTGCTGGGCGTGCTGGGCATCGAGTCACCCGCGCACCTGACCGCCCAGGACGGTGAGCATGAAGTGATTCAGTTTCCCCGCATCCCAGACTTTGACCCGGCCCGCCGCCGCTGACCACACCCAGCGCTGCCAAACACTCGACGAAAACACCCCGCCTCGACCTGGGCGGGGTTTGTCATATCTGACATTTTTAGAGCCTCGACGTATTCCAGGCCCGCATAAGCCACCCCTCAGACAATCCCAGGGCCTCGCCCAGCGTGACCGGCTCAGGGGGCGTGAGCGCGTCCCGCTTGACCTTCCAGGGCGGTGTGAGCAGCCCAGCGACCTCAGGCAGACACCACACCCGCGAGCCGTAAGAATCGAACCCCAGGCAGAACACGCGGCCCTGGGCGTGTAACCGCCTGAGGGCCCGCCGCGTGCTGACCTCATCTGAGTGTGTCCAGTTGTGCGGCCCGTACACTTCCGCCGCGAGTTCTCGCGTGTTCAGCCTGACCCGCTGCCCCAGGGCCGCGAGCACCCCGCGCATAACTCGACCATCCCCCCTCGACATGCCTTTAAGTGTTTCACAAACTGGAAAACACGCCCAGCGGTGAAACACTTAAGGGCCCTGGGGGTAGGGGGCGGCCCCACCCCTTAAACGCCGTTTAACTGTCGCCGTGTACATTTCCCCGGCCTATGGCTCATTCACCGCTGCCCCCCGCTGGGCGGGCCGCTCGCTGCTCAGCACTCAGGGGGTAACGCGAGCTATTGAACAGCCGCACCATGCAGGCCAGCCGCCCGTGCCCGTACTGCTCGACGAACCACGCCGCGCCCTCACCGGTCGCCCAGGGTGCCGCGTACCGGTCGCGCTCAGCCGCGAGACACCACACCCGCTCATTCCCCAGCGTGAACCCCAGGCAGGCGACCACGCCCCGCCGCGTCAGCGCCCGGAGTGCTCGCCGGGTCGAGCCTAACGCCGCCTCACTGCTGCCCAGCACCGCCGCGCTGAGTTCTGGGGTGCTCGCCCGCCCATACCGCCCCAGTACCTCGATACATTCCCGCATGACCCGCCCCGGCCCCCGGCTCATACCCTGGGCCGCCTGAGACAGTCACCGCACCAAACCACCCGCAGCGCTGCCCAGGTGACAGAACACTTAACCGCGCTCAGCATGGCTTATTCCTCACTTCCCGGCATGGGTAAACCCAGGCCCTTAAATATGCGCGTGTAAGCGTTTATCAGCACCCGGTTAGCTTTGTGCCGCGTCAGCCATGACCGCGACCGGTAAAACCCTGAGGGGTTGCCCCTGAACCTACGCTCACCGGTTACAGCGGTCGCCCAGTCAGGCGTGCCCCGCCGCTGCCTGCTTTCATCGGTCAGGCCCAGGCAGTCACGGCACCCCATCACATACTGACCCCTGGGCAGAACGCCCCCCCTGCCATAAGGGGCCGCGTACAGCACCCCGCACCGCCGCGAGCACCTGGGGCACGTCAGCCACACCCGCACCCCGCGAGCGTCAGGGGCACCGGTCGCGCTCAGTTGCAGGCCAAACACCGCCCCCCGCCCCGGTGACGGCTCGACCGGTTCACGTTTGCTGAACAGGTTGACGGCACCGCTGGGGGCGTCCCAGTGAACACCACCCAGGGCCTTCACCACCTGGGGCACCGTGACCGGCTCAGGTTGCCCCGCGCTGAGGTGCTGGGCGTATTCCCTGAGGGCCTGGGCGACCTTCACCGCGTCGAGCCTCAGGCACTCGTGCACGCATACCCGCGTGAAGTAAGTCCGGCCCGTGTTCCGCTTCGTGTACTGATGCACGCAGGGCGGCCCCTCGCCCCTGAGTACCTTCAGGGTGAACGGGTCGCCTTTGCGCTCATATCCTCGACCGGTCGCCATATGCTCAGGATAAGGCCCCGCGCAACATTCCCCCAGGATGGCCAGACAGCCGCGCAACTTAAAACACTTTGGATCCAAGTCTGACCCTGCTACAGTTGCTCGAACAACGGCAGCGCTGCCCAGGCTCAGGCGACCATGACCGGGCCAATTACTCGCCCGTTTGCCGTCACTTTGGGGAAAAATGCGGAAAGTTCAGGGGAGAAAACAGGGGAAAACACACCCAGCGCTGCCCAGAATGTCACCAAACCGGCACCAAACCGGGCAAACTTTCAGGCAGGGCATAAAAAATGCACTCCCCTCTATCACCACCCTTAGAGCCGCACCCAGACAGCAGAAACACCCCGCGAGGGTGAGGCAGGGTATTTATATAGGCGGAATCTCCCAGCCTCTCGGCATTGTCTCAGGCCGCTCAGCGTTCAGTTATTACCATTCCCAGGGCGGGGCCTGAGTTTTTTCACCGCCCCGTGCTCGCGTGGTCGAGGTGCTGGGCAAGAGAAAACCCCAGGCGGTGAGGGCCTGGGGCAGCGCTGGGTGTACCAACTGACAGTTAAAGCGGCGTTTGGTTACTCGCTGGGCCCGTCGAGCACCACCCGCACCGGCCCCGGTGACTCTTTACCCTCACGCCCCAGGCGGGCCGCTTCCAGGTCATGCAGGGCCCGGTAAAGTACCCGTTCCAAATGGGCCTCGTAACGGGTAATTTTTTCGAGCTGCTCAGCAGGGGGCAGCGCTGCCAGCGCGAGCGCGTCACGTTCCGCCGCCTGAGCCTCGCGGTATGCCTCGCGCATCTGGGCCGCTTTCCTGCTTTCTTTCTCAGCGAGTAGTTCAAGCCGCACCCCTGCCCGGTCGCCCCAGAGGGCTCGCGCATAGTCGAGCATCCCCGGCAGGTCGCTGGGGGTAAATTCCCAGTCTGACTCTTGTAACTGCTCGACCTCTGAGCGTTTGGGCGTGCGGCCCAGCATGGCCCGCGCTAAGTTGCGCTCCGAATAGGCACGGTGCGTCTTATCGCCCAGGGCCGCAAAGAGAATCCACCCCAGGCCCGCCGCGTCGTTTTCGTCGAGCCCCCCAGCGCTGCCCCCCTGAGCCCAGCGGGTCAGGTGTGCCGCGTTCCGGTCGCGTTCCTGGGCCTCATCCTCGACTTGCTGGGCGTCCCTGAGCTGCTCAGGGGTCATGTACCCGATCAGGTCAGACAGGCGAGCATACGCGGCGGTGACGTACTGGGCGGGGCCATAGGTTGCCCCCTCGCTGATTTTCTCCAGGGCGGCCCGCCTGAGGTTGCCCGCCTGGGCCTGCTCATACCGCGCCACCCGGTCGAGTCGCCAGAGGGCGAGCGCGGCCCGGTCTGCTAGTCGCTGCTCTAGGTAATTCTGGGCACCGGTCGCGGCCCGTACTTGCTGGGCGTGCTGGGCGTACCCCTCGCGCTCACCCGGCGGGATATGTTCAGCAGTCAGGCCATGCGTCACCCCGTTCAGCGCTCGCCGGTCAGGCTCAGGGGGTAACACCTCGACCACCTGGGCCGCGTCAGTTTGCTTTGTAATTTCAGTATTCATACGCTGAGCCTCTCTTTTCCTGGGTGACTCGCTCTAGTTTCTTCACTGCCCGGTCGAGTTGCTGGGCGGTGTGTTGCATGGCGGCCCGCCTGAGTTGCTCGCGCCGCTCAGGGGTGCGGGCGTGTAAGGCCATGACTTCCAGGCGGCCCGCGTGCCCCAGCACCGCCCAGAGCACGGGGTCAAACTGGGCAGGGCGTTTAGTTTTCATGCTGGGCACCGTCGAGCACCTGGGCGAGCACCGCCCGCCCCGCGTCAGTCAGGCGGCCCGCTGGGGTGACGTACCCGGCAAGAATCAGCGCGTCAGTCTGGGGAGCGCTGGGGGGGCGGTTCTCCAGCCTGAGGGCCTGGGCGAGCAGGCCGCCCGCTGCCACCCCGTACCCCTGGGCCGCGAGCGCGAGCGCATACACCCGCAGCAGCGCCGCCGCGAGGTCATGGCCCCTCATGCCTGACCCCCAGCGCTGCCCAGGTGACGGGCGACCGCTGCCCGCGCCGCCTGCCAGCCGGTCGCGGTGAGCCTGCCCTGAGCGTCGAGACACCCCAGGCCCTCAGCGGTAATCCGGGCGGTGTTTTTCATGCGGCCCCTGGGGGCGTGCTCGCGTACAAATGCGTTCAGGTGCTCGACGGTCTGACCCTCGACCGTGCCCGCGTACACATCGAGCACCGCCCAGGTGACGGGGTTAATTCTGTTCATCAGTCCACCTCAGTACGTCATACGCCTGCCCCAGCCGGTCGAGAATGTGGGCAGGGTCGCGGGGCCAGCACTCGCCCCAGGCGAGCACATACCCGTTTAAGTCCATGACCAACCCGCCCGCCAGCAGGTGAACGCCGCCCGGTAGCTCGCCCCGCTGGGCGTGCTCGACCATGCGGGCGAGGTGCTGGGGCAACCCCGCGAGCGTCAGGGGCCTGGGGGCCTCGACCTCAGGCGGTGCGCTGGGTGTGGCCTGGGGTCTGGGCGGGGTGCTGGGCCTGGGTTTGGGGGGCACCCTCACGGGCCGCTCAGCAGGCGGTGAGCTGGGGGGCGGTACAGGTCGCGGCGGTCGAGGTGCGGGCAGCGGTGCCGGTGTGACCTCGACCACCTGGGCGACCTGGGCAGCGCTGGGTGTGGATGAATCTACCCCAGCCTGGGCACGGGCGGCCCTGAGGCGGTCGAGTGCCGGTGAGCTAAACGTCATGCGCTCACCTCATCCTCTGCCCCGTCGAGGGCCGTTAAAGCGTCAGGGTGTACCCGTAGGGTTTTGACCGGTCGCCCGCCTGACTTGCCGCCGCTGGGTGTGCTGACCTCGACCCGTACCGCGCCGCAGTCAGTGAGCACCTTTAGAGCCGCGTCGAGCCTGGGGCCGTTCATGCCCTCGCGCAGCTCAGCGAGCACGCGGCGGGCATCTGCGATTTTCTGACCGTCGAGCACGCGGCCCCGCTCAATGGCCCTGAGCACGGTGCGGGCGTCGAGCACGTCACGGCGGCGGCCCTCGCGCCAGAGTTTTTTAGCGTGCGTGGTCAGGTAATCACACCACGCCCAGGCGAGCGCGGCGGATTCCTCACCCACCTGGGCGGGGTGAGGGTGCGCCGCGACCCCCAGCGCTGCCACGTCGAGCGCGTGAAAGATCAGGGCGAGCCGCGCAAACGTGCCCGGTTGTTTGCCCAGGTGAGCGCGGTAAGCCTCGCCTTTACTGAGGTCGCGCACCTGGGCCGCGTGCTCGACTTCCCAGGCGTCGTACACCGCCTGGGCCTCTGGGGTGTACCTGAGCGGGGCGGGCGACCCGCTGGGGTACGTGCTGCCCAGCCCCTCAGGGGTCAGGGTGCCCAGGTCGCTCAGCAGGGCCGCCGCCGCCTCGCGTAAGTCTGGGCTGACCTGCTCGCGCTGGGCCGCCTGATTGAACGCGGGCAGGGTATCAGGCCAGATAAGCACCTGAAAGCGTTGTAAGAGCCCGTCACCGGCCCCGTGCTGGGCGTCGAGCACCTCAGCGAGCGGGCCCGGTTGGATGCTGCCCAGCACCCCGGCACACATCAGGGGAATGTGTACGGTGCCGCGTGTGAGCCGGTCAAACGTATATGACCCGGTGCCGTTTGCCGCTTCCAGGTAAAACGCCCGCTCCTGCTCGCGGCCCGCCTTCTCAAACCCGGCGAGCCACCCGCTCAGCTCATCACGTACCACCGTGACGCCCTGGGGGTTATCCCGCATGATCTCGCCCAGTTTCTCTACGGTTGGGTCATTCACCACATACCGCAGCGGTTTAAGGGCCTGCTCAGCCGCGCTCAGGGCCTCGCGTGCCTGGGTCAGTTCATCATCTGAGGGCATCTCAGGCGGTTTAGGGCCGCCCTTCAGGGCCCGTTTAAGTTGATTTTCCAGGGCGTCGAGCTGGGCCGCTGCTTTCACCCGGTCGGTTTCCAGGCCCGCCCGCTCAGCGTCGAGCCGTTCAAACTCGACCCGCTGGGCGTGGTTCAGGGGGGCGGCCCCGACTGTGACCGCGTGCGTTTTTCGGATGCTGGGCGGGCCGCACACCGCGCCCCAGAGGTTAGCGGGCAGCGCTGGGGCGTTCAGGGTGTTCCTGAGGTTGACGGTCGCGCTGAGCATCCCACCGGCCCCCACCAACACGGGGCCCGCGAGCATCTCTAAGGGCAACCCAGCGGCCCGCGCCTCTGCCTGTATCCACTCACTCAGCGGTGCCGGTAAGAGCTCGACGGGCAGCGGCGGCACCGGTTCAGTCAGGGCGGGCAGGGGCGTGACCTCGCCCCAGTTCACCGGGGGCAGGTCAGCAGCGGGGCGGGGCGTGCTGGGGGCCTGGGTGCCCTCAGCGCTGCCCCGCTGAGGTTCAGGCAACCCCAGCCGCCGCGCTGCTTTCTTCACCACCTCGCGGCGCTGCTCAGGGGTCGCGGTGTACAGGTCTACCTCGTGCTCTAGGAGTGCCCAGACCGCGAAAGCGTCACGGGGTAAACGGTCGCCCAGCGGGTCGGCGGTGTGCCAGCTCATGACCACCTCAGCCCCCCTGGGGGTACGCTCGCGCCTGAGTCTCACCCCCGCCTGCCCGCTGCTCGACCCTGGGTAAAGCCAGGGGCCGCGCTGGGGGCCCTTATACCCCGCCTCGCCCAGCACCTCAGCGAGTGAATAGGCCCCGTTGAACTGATCTATGACTGAGCCGCCCTCAGCGCTGCCACCGCCCAGCCGTTTCAGGTCGCGCTCGCTGGGGGCGGTCACTTCGTCGAGGTCTAAGGGTGCCCAGGGGCACGCGGCCCGCATAACCGGCTCTAGGGCCTGCCAGTGTTCCCAGAGTCTCAGCAGCTCAGGGGGCGGTTCTGGTAGGTCAGCGAGCGAGTCAGGCACCGGGCCTACCCAGGTGTAAGGCTTGCCGGTGTCTGGGTGGATGCTGGGCGGCATCACATCCTGAACGGGGCCGCCGCGCAGCTCGAAAATAGTCACGCCCTTGACTCGACCGCCTGGGCCTTTCTTGCCGCTGGGGTCAGGCCACGCAAGAGAGACGTTTTTCAGGCTCAGGCCATGCGGCACCCGGTAGAGCGGTTTTTCACCCCGCCGCCCCCTGACCTTGTAAGGGTTACTCGCCATGAGCTCGCCCAGGTCAATGCCCACCGCCTTAAACGCGAGCGCGGCCCCGTCATGGTCGAGGTCGAGCGCGGCGGTCTGACTTTCACTGTGCAGCAACCCCACACCGGCCCCAGGGTGAGCGGTCAGGTATTCACGGGCAGCGCTGGGTGAGGTTATCCACTGGGCGGGGTCAGAGTTCCAGCCGGTCGCCCTGGGGCCTTTGGTGCCTTTGGGTACACCTACCAGGGTTGCCCAGCTTGCGAGCTGCTCAGCCTGGGCGATACGGTCAAGGGTCGCGGCGGTCATGATTGACCCCCAGCGGTGCCGGTCAAGTGTGCGCCCTGGGCGTGTAGCTCGCTGATACGGTCGAGCATGGCGCTCAGCAGGCGGCCCAGTTCGTCGAGGGCCCGCCCTTCACCGGTCGCCCGCAGCGCTGCCCGCTCGCGCTCTAGGTACGCTTCCAGGCTCGCCGCGTACTCGCACAGCCCCGCGTACTCGCGCCCAGGGTCAGGCGTGAACGGGATAACGGGCAGCGGCCCGCCCTGACTGACCGAGCGGTCAATAGAAACCGTCCCTCCTAAAACCTCTGGGCTACTCGCCTCTACTCGCTGGGGCAGCGTGAGCGGTTTATGCCCGCTGGGTGCAGTTTTTCCCAGTTCAGGGGGTAGGGTGCTCGACTGAGTAGCGAGTAGAACTGAGGTTATAGGGGGGTTTTGGGGGGGTGCCGATTCTACTAAAACCTCCCCATTTTTTTCTACTGTTTTTGCCGTGCTAGACGGCGTTTTAGTAGAACCGGGTGAGTAGGAAATAGGTTTTAGGGGTTTTAGGGGACGTTTTAGGAATACGAAAATGCACGCGGCCCCGTTCGCGGTCACTTCGTTTAGACTCTGGGTAAGCCCGTCAGCCTGCCCCAGCCCCGCCGCCCAGCGGGGCCCTTTCATTTGCCCTCGCTGCTCTGGGCGGTGCGGGCCGCCGCTCGCCATGCGTCGAGGTTTGCGCGGGGGATACGGTACAGGGGCCGCGCTGGGGTGCCGTAATTCTCAGCGACCAACCGCCCCGCGTGAATCTCTGCCCTGATTTTTGCAGGGCTCACGCGCATATGTGCCGCCGCTTCTACCACGTCGTACACGGTGAGCGCGTCGAGTTGCTGGGGGGTGAGGTCTGTACGCTGACGTTTACCGACCCGCTGGGGGGGTGCGGTCAGGGGGTTAATGTTGCTCGCGGTCATGGGTTTACCTGCCTGTAAGTGCCGCCCAGGGTGCCCCGCGTGAAGTCAGCAGGGCAGCGCTAGGGGTAAGTGCCTGGGGGGTGCGCTCAAGCCAGAAGCGAGCGCTGCCAGCACTTACAGGGCAGGGGGGGCGAGGGGTGCCGCTGGGGGTATGGCTCGACTGTAGAGCGGCCTGGGGGCACGGCGGGGGGGCCGCTGACAGGTCGCCGAGCGCGATTCTTCGCGAGATAGCGAGGTCAGCAGAGGTAATGAGAGTTCTAGTGAACGCAGTTGTGAGCGTCTCGATAGTCTTCGAGGGTGCGAGTCACCACCTATAGAGCGCAAAAAACGCCTATATCTCAGCGCTATGAACTCGCGGTAACGGGCCGCCAAGTGTACCCCACTCCCTCGATAGGTACGCTTTTGACCGTTAACGTTATTCACCCCCAGCGCTGCCCCCTCGACCGCCTGGGCGGGGTCAGTCTGGGCACGTTTGCCCGCGAGCATGGCCCAGAGGCCAGCCTGATACACCCCGGCCCCGCGCATGACCGCCTGAGCGTAGTACACCGCTCGCTGACGCTGCCCCGCAAGTGTTAGGCCCTGCCCTGGGGCAACCCTGCCCACATCTACATGGGGCAGCTCAGGGGCCAGCACGTCAGGCCCTCGCACAATGACCCGGTGCGGCTGAACGTGCTCACCACTGGGCACACTGAACGGCAGCGGGGCCCCGGTTGCTCGACGGGCACCCAGGAACGCCCAGAGGCCCCAGCGGTACACCCCGGCCCCGCGCATCACAGCGCGGCGGTAATGCCTCAGTTCATAAGCGCGGGGGGTAATGCTCAGCGACCCGTCAGCGCTCACGGTGCCCTCTGCCACCTTGCACGGTCCCGCCCAGGGCGTGAGCCGCTCGACCCGTTTGCCGTTTGCATCTACCCCTATGTACTTAATTTGCCGCCGCTCATAGATGCTCACCGCCGCGCCATAACCCCCGGTATTTAACCGTGAGGTGACAGCAGGGGGGCGGGGGGTGCTCATGTGTGCAGTGTACTCGCCCAGACATTTTTAGTGAAGGGCGTATCATTCCGTTACAAACCGGTTGCAAACGCACCGCCTTAAATTACCGTCACCGCTTAGAACTGGGCGTAACGTAGAAAACGGAATCATGCCCGCTAGAGCGGTAAAACTGCGCTAAGTGAGTGCCCAGCGTTTACCCCGTGAAACTTCCGCGCATTGTGTTCGTAATCAGTAGGTCGTCAGTTCGACTCTGACCCTCGGCTCCAATAAAAAGCCCCGCCTGGTGCGGGGTTTTCGCCTTTCCGGAGTAACTGCCTGATTCATCAAGTCGTGAATCCACAGATGGCACATTCACCCCACCTCGTAAGTGTCTTAAATAGAACGGACAAGCGTTGGCTGTGGCAATGACGCGCGGCGTCAGGGACGGTCGGTGATCTGCTGGACAGACCAGCTGTTTCCATCAGGGTCTTTCAGGTGCATGAAGCCCACATTGTTCAGGTCGTCGTCCGCCTGCGCGGGGCGCTGCGCCCCTGAACGGTCGAACACCTGAATGTCCGAAACGGGAACCTGGCCCCCGGTCAGCTCAGCATGGGCCGCCCGCAGATCACGGACGACCAGCTGTAGTCCCCGCAGCGAGCCAGCAGGCATGGAGGTCAAACCCTGGCCAAGCTGAATGGAACAGCCAGAACCGAGTGGGGTCAACTGCACCACCCGGAAGGTTTCTCCCCAGCGGTGGTCGAAGTCAAGGTGAAAGCCCAGGCCCTGCTCATAGAACACTTTGGCCTGATCGATATCAGAGACCGGAACGACGACCACTTCAAGCGTCCAGTTCATTGGTAGACACCTCCAGTTCGATTTTGACAGCCCTGCCTGATGGTCGGCGGCAACTCCGGCCCCCAGGTTTCGCCGTATTTCGCTCGGGTGACCTGGGAGAGATAGTCGAGTGGCTGCCTCGACCGCCGGAGCGATGTTTAGGCCCGTCCGATTGAAAGCGATGGCCGGAGGTTGAATATGCACTTTACCGGCCTCTGCACTGTCCGGCCAGCCGAAGCTGATACGGGTTTCGCGGTGGAACTTTGGCGAAACCCCTACTTTATTCCTTGTGGTGATTGAAGTCTCTTTTCAATAGGCTTCAATCGGGCTGTTTATTACTTTTACTTGGTGGCGTTCAGGGTGTAGCTGCCGCTGCCGCTGTAGCTCTTGACGGCCCAGCGGTAGATGCCGGCGGTCTGGCTGGTTTCGATGTATTCGCTGGCGCTGGGGCTGTCGCGCTTGGCCATGGTGTACCAGTTGCCGTCGGAGTACTTCTGCATGAGGTACAGGTCGAAATCGGCGCCACTGGGGCCGGTCAGCGTGGCCTTCAGGGTGCCGCCGTACCAGTTGAAGCCGCCGGAGGGATGCACGGCGGAGCCGCCGCTGGCGAGCGTGCCGGTGTACGTGACGGCCCCGGTGGGGGGCGGGGGATCGGTCGGGTCGGTGGTGCCGCTGTTGGGGTAGATGGCACGCAGGGCGGACATGTCGCCGGTGCTCAGCTTGCTGCCCCTACCGAGGTTCGCGGGGTTGCCCTGGTAGGGGCCGGCGGGGGTCTTGGCGTAGGCGTAGGGGGCGCCGTAGTTCATGATCGAGTCGTAGTCGTAGTTGCCGTACTGGTAGCGGGTGCACAGGCGGCCAAAGTTGGTGGTATCGGTGCCGCCGACTGTGACGTAGCTGTCGCGGTCGCAGCGCTGGTGTTCATGGTGCAGACCGGCGGCGTGGCCCATCTCGTGGATGACGGTGCCGGTGTTGAAGCACCCGATAGTGAGGGGTTGGGTGCCGCCGATCATGCCGACGTAGGAGGAGCCGCAGGCGCCAGAGCCGCCGTTGACGAACTGCACCTTGTTGTAGGGCGTGGTATTCCATTGCCATTTCACGGCGTCGCCAATCTGCTGGTTCCAGAGGCTGATGGCGCTGTTCAGGACGCTGACCTGGCTGCTGGTGAAGGTGGTGTTGTTCCAGAAATAAGGAATGGTCTTGCCCCAGTTGGCACGGCCGGCAGCAAATTCCGATAAGCCCTGGCCGTTGATGGTACCGCCACTGCGGGCCAGCCCGTCGATGATTTTGACCGCGCTGTCGGAGTGGCCCAGGATCATGTCGCCGTCGAGCACGACGTGACCGTCGGTGTTGGCGTAAGTGACGGCCTTGCCGTTGGGCAGAATGACGCGCACGATCTTCTCGGTGCTCAGGCGCGCGCGCAGGTCGGCGCTCAGGGAGGCCAGCGGCGTTTTGCGCAGGTCGACGCTCAGGTCGGGGGTCTGACGCTCCAGGTTGGCCGGGCTGTGAATCGGGGTGAACACATCGCCGGAATCCGCGTGATGATCGGGCTGCTGGCTGCAACTGGCGAGGGCAAGGGTTACGGCAACGAGGGCAAGGACTTGTTTTTTCATGAGGTCTCCTGGTAGAGGCAGGTTTCCTGGACTTCTTCACATGAGCTTTTATGTGAAGAAGCACCTGCTTTTCTTAACACTGTGACAGGTAAGGTTCTTGTAAGATAAACGATTAAACCTCCAATTTTATTTAGGTCAGGACATTTGTCCAGGGTAAGGGGACACGGTGGTCAACATCAGTGCTGCACCGACACCAACGCGGCCAGGAAAGTCAAATCCAGTGCCTATGGTCTGTCCGCTCTTTTCGGTCTCCTCAAGCGTCCTCACTTCATGAGGGCCACCCGGCTGAAACCCTTTTTGGTGAACTGAACCGCCTTTGGAACCTGTGCTCTGGAGCACACTGCCGTTATGGCTCTGCCTCTTTCCGTCCTTGACCTGCTGCCCATTCCTTCCGGCTCGGACGCGCCGGGCGCCCTGCAAGACGCCCTGAGTCTGGTGCGGCACGCCGAACACCTGGGCTACTCGCGTTACTGGGTGGCCGAGCACCACAACATGCTGGGGCTGGCGTCCAGCGTGCCACTCGCGGTGCTGGCAGCGGCGTCTCAGGTCACCAGCACCATTCGGCTGGGTTCCGGCGGCGTGATGCTGCCGAACCACGCACCCCTCAGTGTGGCCGAGGGGTACAAACTGCTCTCGGCCCTCGCGCCGGGCCGCGTCGATCTGGGCCTGGGCCGCGCGCCGGGCACGGACGGACGCACCGCGCACGCCCTGCGGGGCAACGCGGGTCTGATGGAAGAACCCTTCGAGCGGCAGGTCGCGGAACTGGTGGCCTTTGGCACCGGGCACTATCCTGCCGGACATCCCTTTGCCGGGATCATTGCCGCGCCGGAAGGGCCGGGCCTCTTTCCGCCGCTGTGGATGCTGAGCAGCAGCGGATACGGGTCGCACGTCGCCGCGCAGCTGGGGGCGGGGCTGGCGTTCGCGTGGCATATCAACCCCGACACCACCCAGGCCCGCATGGCCGCCGAGACGTATCGCCGCAACTTCCAGCCCTCGGCGGACTTTCCGCAGCCCAAAGTAATGGTGGCGGCGAACGTCCTGTGCGCCGATACCCCGGAGGAGGCCGACGAACTGACCCGGCCTTTCGGCCTGATGTTTTTGCGGCTGCGGCTGGGAACCGTCGGCCAGTACCCCAGCGTACAGGAAGCCAGAGATTACCCGTACACTCCGCAGGAACAGGCGGTGGCCGACGCGGCCCGCGCGCGGGTTATCGCGGGAACGCCCGAGGTGGTCACGGAACGCCTGCGCACACTGGCCCGTGACGTGAACGCCGACGAACTCATTCTCTCCACCATGACGCACGACCAGCAGGCCCGCAAACGCAGTTACGAACTCATCAAGGGAGCCTGGGACGAGCCGCGCCAGTAAAACCCTTCACTGGTGTGTTTTGGCCCAACGCTAACTTTCCGGCGTCCTGCTTCCTGGCCGTTTTACCCTGGGGGCATGGCGGATGTGGTGGTGATAGGAGCGGGGCTGGCAGGCCTGACGGCGGCGCGAGTGCTGGCGCGGGCGGGGCAGCGGGTGCGGGTGCTGGAAGCGGCAACGGAAATAGGCGGGCGCGTCCGGACGCACGAGATAGAGGGGTTCACGCTGGACGCCGGGTATCAGGTGCTGTTCCCGGCTTACCCGGCGGTGCGGCGCCAGCTGAACGTTTCCGAGCTGGATCTGGTGCCTTTGCCCTCGGCAGCGGTGGTGCGGCGCGGCGCCCAGGCGGACGTGATCGGTGACCCGATCCGTGATCCGGGCGGTCTGCTCAGCACCCTCAGAACGAACCTGTTGCCGGCGCTGGATAAGGGGCGCGTGGCGAAACTGGCCCTGCAACTGCGCGGCCCGGAGCCGTGGCAACTGCTGCGTGGCCCGGACGAGAGCACCGAGCAGTACCTGAAACGCCAGGGCTTCAGTGACGCCGCCCTCGACCACTTCTTCCGTCCTTTCTTCGGGGGCATTTTTCTGAAGCGTGATCTGAGCACGTCGGCGCGGCTGTTCCGCTATTACTTCCGCATGCTGATGGACGGCGGCGTGGCCCTGCCCCGGCGCGGCATGGGGGCCATTCCTGCGCAACTCGCTACGGGGCTCGACGTCAGCACCGGCGTGCGCGTCACCCGCCTGCTGCCCCACGGGCGCCACGTCACGGTGGTCACGTCAGCGGGGGAACTGGACGCCGACCACGTGATCGTCGCCACCGACGCCGACACCGCCGCGCACCTCACCCAGGCGGACACGGCGCGTGGCCAGGTGAGCAGCACCTACCTGTACTACGCCAGCCCCTCGCGGCTGGACGACCAGGAACGCCTGATCCTGAATCTGGACGGTGGCCTGATTCACAACGCCCACTGGCTCAGCAACGCCGTGCCGGAACGCGCCCCGGCCGGGCAGCACCTGCTGGTCGTCGCGGTGCTGGGCCTCCCCGAACTGGATAACCAGGCGTTAGACGCCCGCATCCGCGCTGAACTCTCGCGCTGGTACGGCTCACTGGACGTGCAGCGCCTGCGCACCCTTAAGGTGGAACGCCTTCCCTTCGCGCAATACCCGCAACCGCCCGAGTACGCCAGCACCCTGCCCGGTCACGCCACTGACCTGCCCGGCGTCGTTCTGGCGAGTGAGGTGACCAGCATGAGCGGCATTCAGGGGGCCATGGAAAGCGGCGAGAAGGCCGCCGCGATTGTCCTTGATGACCTGCAGGTGCTCAGCCGCCCACGCGGGGCGTGAGGGTGAGGGCCGCGCGGATTTTCGTGTCAGGGGCATTCTGGTCTGGTCGCCTCTACGCCGCCCAGGGGTGCTGTTCCTGTCCCACTTCTGTCAGAAGGGAATGCCTAGCATGGACGGGATGACGGCCTCCTCCCTCACGACCCTGCCAGTCACGACCCCGTCTGTCGAGCGGCTCCAGCACGCGGCGGCGCAACTGGACGACGTGATTCTGGGCAAAGGCCACCAGATCAGGCTGGCGCTGGCGTGCATTCTGGCGCGCGGGCACCTGCTGATCGAGGATCAACCGGGGGTAGGGAAGACCACGCTGGCGCACGCCCTGTCGCGTACGCTGGGGCTCGGGTTTCGCCGGGTGCAGTTCACGTCCGACCTGCTGCCGGGCGACCTGCTGGGCGTCAGCATCTGGGACGCGAACACACGCGAATTTCACTTTCAACCCGGCCCCATTTTCTCCGAGGTGCTGCTGGCCGACGAGATCAACCGCGCCACGCCGCGCACACAGGGCGCCCTGCTGGAAGCCATGGAGGAAGGCCAGGTCAGTGAAGGCGGCGTCACCCGGCCCCTGCCCAGCCCGTTTTTCGTGATCGCCACGCAGAACCCGGCGGCCTTCGTGGGCACGTCCCCTTTGCCCGAAGCGCAGCTCGACCGTTTTTTGATGACCATTACGCTGGGTTACCCGGACGTGCGCGCCGAGCGCACCCTGCTGGAAACCGGCGGGCGTGGTCAGCGCGTGCGTGACCTGCCCGCCGTGCTCAGCGGCCCCATGCTGCTCGCCGCGCAGGCCGAGGTCGACCGGGTGCACGCCGCCCCGGCGCTGCTGGATTACCTGCAACTGCTGGCCCGCGCCACCCGTGAGCACCCGGCGCTGGTCACTGGCCTGAGTCCCCGCGCCCTGCTGGCCCTGCTGGCGGCGGCGCGGGCCTGGGCCTTCCTGGCTGGGCGGCAGATGGTGCTGCCGGAGGATGTGCAGGCGGTCTTCGGTTCGCTGGCCGCCCACCGCCTGCCCCTGCGTGATCCCGGCGCGGATATCCGCAGCGTCATGGCGGCCCTGCTGCGCGACACGCCCATTCCGTGACCCGCCCGGCTGGCGTCCGGCTCCGCCCCACCCGGCTGGGCACGGCGTTCTTTGGGCTGGTATTGCTCACGCTGATCGGGTGCATCAATTACAGCCTGAGCCTGGGCTACGGCCTGACCTTCCTGCTGGGCGGCGTGTGGATCATCACGGCGGCGCAGGCTTTACGGGCCGTGCGCCTGCTGGGCGTGACTGTCCTGCCGCCCGCGCAGGCGGCAGTGGGAGAAAAGCTGGCGTTCACGGTACAGGTGCAGCAACTCGGCCCCGCCGGCAATGTCAGAGTTCTGGCCCGGCCGACACAGGGCGGCGTGGCGGGCAAACCCTTGCAGGGCAGCGGCGTGGCCCGTCCAGACGAGTTGCTGCACCTGTCCCTGCCGGTTCCCGCGCCGGTGCGTGGCCCGCTTCACCTGACAGGGGTGCAGGTGGCCGCGGTGGATACCCTGGGCCTGTGGCACGCCAGCCTGCCCGCCCCGGACTCGGAGGCCGTGCTGGTCACGCCCAGAGCGGAAGCGAACGCGCCCACGCCCCGAACCCTGAAGGTCACGGGAACGGGCGACGCGGTTCAGCGCACCAGGGGACACGACGAGTTCGCTGGCGTGCGGGCCTACCAGCCGGGCGACTCGCCGCGCCTGATCTCGTGGAAGCACGTGGCCCGCACCGGAACACTCCTGACCCGTGAATTCGACGCGCCCGCCGGAGAGGGTCTGAACCTCGACTGGAACGAGACGGCCGGCGCTGGCACGGTCGAGTCCCGTGTGTCCCGTCTGGCCGCGTGGGTGGCGCACGCGCAGCAACAAAAGTTGCCCTTCTCCATGAATCTGCCGGCTTTCACCCTCAACACGGGGCAGGGAGAGGGCCAGGTGCGCGCCGCCCTGAACGCTCTGGCGCAGGTCAGGCCCTTGCCTCAACCGTCGCGAGATCAAGAAGAAGAAGCCCGGAGGCCCTTCGCCCCACGTCAACCGGATGTGTTGCCAGCGGGGGCGCTGCGGTTCTCGTTCCTGGCCCTGGCGTTCTCGCTACTGCCCGGCCTGCCGCAGTGGCCCGCGTGGGTGTGGGCGCTGCTGGCGGGGGTGCTGGGGTACGCCGCCCTGCAGGTCGACCCGCGCCGCCGCCTGCCACACGTTCCCCCGCTGGCCCTGCTGCTGAGTGCGTTGCTGGCGGGCGCGGGCCTGAACGCCAGTTTCGGCACGCTGCTGGGCCAGCAGGCCGGAACCGCCTTGCTGGCCGTGCTGCTGGCCCTGAAGGCCGCCGAGACGCGCACCTACCGCGACGCGAAACTGCTGTCCCTGCTGGGGCTGTTCCTCCTCATCACGCATTTCTTTCACTCGCAGGGGCCCGTGACCGCCGTGCAGGTCGTGGTCGCCAGTGCGCTGCTGCTGAGCGCCGCGGCCCGCTGGGTCAACCCGGCCACCTGGGCCGGCCCAGTCTGGCAGGGGCAAGCGTGGCGTCAGGTGGGTCGCCTGATGTTGCTCGCCACGCCCGTGGCCGCGCTGCTGTTCTCGTTTTTTCCCCGTCCGGACGGCCCGCTGTGGCGCCTGCCCCTTCAGCAGAACAGGACGGGCCTGTCCGACGAGATCAACGCCGGGGAATACAGCAACCTCGCCAAGGACAATTCCGTGGCTTTCCGCGCCGATTTCGGGGGGGGCGCGGTTCCGCCGTCCGCCGAGCGGTACTGGCGCGGCCCGGTGTACGAGGAGTACGACGGCGTGAAATGGACGCAGGCCCTGCGGGCCAGTTTTACTTTTGCGCCGCCCTCCATCGAGACCACCCGCAACGCCGCCTACCGTTACGCCCTGACCCTGGAACCCAGCGGCAAACCCTGGCTGCTGGCCCTGGAAAGCGTGACGCAGGTGCCGCCGAACTCCCTGATCACCACCGGGTTTCAGGCCGCCACCTTCCGCCCCGCTGCCCAGCGCACCCGGTACGAACTGCAGAGTCAGGTGGCCCGAACCGGACGCCGCGAGGATCCCCGCCGCCTGGAATTGAACCTGTTCCTGCCGGCTGGCCAGAACCCCCGCGCCACCGCCCTGGCGGCGCCGTGGCGCTCGCTGCCGCCCGCCGAGCGCGTGCGCAGGGCCAGCGAGTACCTGGCCCGTGGGGGCTTCACGTACACCCTCGACCCGCCCACCCTGCCGCAGGACAACCGTATCGACGCTTTTCTGTTCGGCTCCAGAACCGGCTTCTGCGAGCATTACGCCAGCGCCTTCGCGTTCCTGATGCGCTCGGCTGGCGTGCCCGCTCGCGTGGTCGGCGGGTATCAGGGCGGTGAGCTGAACCCGGCCGGCGATTACCTGATCGTGCGGCAGCAGGACGCGCACGCCTGGACCGAAGTGTGGCTGGCCGGCCAGGGCTGGGTGCGCGTCGACCCGACCGCCCTGATCGCGCCCGCCCGCGTGAACACGAACCTGGGCACGGCCCTGAGCCAGCCGAACGCCACCACTGCCCGGCCCCGCAGCACCTGGCAGCAACTGGCCCTGCGCTTCGACGCCTTTCAGAACAACTGGAACAACTGGGTCGCCGGGTACGACGGCGAACAGCAACGCACCCTGCTCTCGCGCCTGGGGGTCAGCGGCGTGGGTTCCGCGCCTTACATGCTGGCGCTGCTGGTGGGCGTCCTGCTTGTCCTGCTGCCCATTTTTGCCCTGGTGCGCCGCAGTGCCCGCCCCGGCGATCCCGCCCAGGCAGCCCTCTTCGACCTGAGCGAGAAACTGAAACTGCCGCGCCAGCCCGGTGAAACGGCGAGTGCCTACGCCCAGCGCGCGGCCCAGCAGTATCCGGCGCTGGAAAAGACCCTGCGGGAGATCGCCGAGCGCTTCAACCTGCTGCGCTATGGCCCGGCGGCCCCCCCGGAGCGGCTGAAGGAACTGCGGCACCTGATCCGGCAGCTCAGACGCTGAACGCCACGCCGGTCACTTCCGGCAGGTCAGGTTCACCCGGAAACTGGGGTCCGGAACCGTGTAGCGGGCCTTGGTGCTGCCGGACTTGTTCTTGACTTCCACCAGGAATTTCTGCGGCGCCGGGACGGGCTGCCCGGTCTGGTACTGTTCCTCGGAATAGATGCGGAAATTCATCACGGTGCCGCCGCCCTGCTGAATCTTGGCATAGGTCTTGTCCTGCCAGCCGCCCGCCCGGCTGTCGCTCCAGGAATTGCCGTCGGCGAAGGTGACAGTCTTGGCGTTGTTGTAGACCAGCCCCACATCGTCCAGGGTGATGGTTTCGTTCACGCCGTTCTTGAATTCGGCGGTGATGGCGTACCCGGGGTAGGCGTCCCCCTTGTCCTGGTGGGTCACTTCGACCTTGGTGACACGCATGCGCACGATGCCATTGAACAGCCACTCGCCCACGCAGCCCTCCACGCTGGCCTTCTGGTTGGCGCCGCCCGCGCCGGTCAGGGCCTTTTTCAGGTCATCGAGCAGAATGTAGGTTTTCCCGCCCAGCACGGTGGTGTTCAGGGTGGTGGGTTGCCCGTTGAGCGTCAGGGTCACGGGCGCGGCCAGTGCGGCAGGTAGCGCGGCGGGCAGGATGAAGAGGGCAGCGAGCAAAGCAGCTTTTTTCATAGATCCTCCTGGGGAAACCGCTGTGGGTTACGCGGGCATCATCCGCCGCCAGGCGTTACATAGGCGTTTCAACTTCGGCGCTATCCTGCACGTCATGACCATGATGAAAACGAAACTTCCTGCTGCCGGGGAGACCCTGGGCCGCTACACCGTCGAGCGCGTGGAGGCCCTGCCGGAAATGAGCGGCAAGCTGCTGCTGCTGCGCCACGAGAACGGCGCACGTCACGCCCACGTGGCCCGTGACGACGACAACCTGGCGTTCGGCGTGACCTTTCCTACCGTGCCGAAAGACAGCACCGGCGTGGCGCACATTCTGGAACACACGGTGCTGATGGGGTCGCAGAAGTATCCGGTGGCAGACCCCTTCTTCGCCATGATTCCGCGTTCGTTGAACACATTCATGAACGCCATGACGGCGAGCGACTGGACGACCTATCCCTTCAGCACGCGCAACGAACAGGATTACTTCAACCTGCTGTCGGTGTACCTCGACGCGACGTTTTTTCCCCTGATGCGCTACGAGAGTTTCCGCCAGGACGGCCACCGCTTCGAGTTCGAGACGCCCGACGACCCTGGCACCCCCCTGAAATTGCAGGGCGTGGTGTACAACGAGATGAAAGGCGCCATGGCCTCGCCCGGCAGCGTGATGTGGCGGGCCTTCGGCAAGGCGCTGTACCCGGACCTGACGTACGCGCAGAACAGCGGCGGCGCCCCCGAGCACATCCCCAACCTGACCTACGAGGGCCTGCGGGCTTTCCACGCGGCGCACTACCACCCCAGTAACGCGTTCTTCTACAGTTACGGCAACCAGGACTTGAGGCGCGTGCTGAACGCCATCGAGGAACACGTCATGAGCCAGTTTCAGCCGCAGGAACTTGACGTCAGCATCCCGGATCAGGCCAGCTTCGGTGCGCCGCGCCGCGAGGAGATCACCTACCCCGGCAGCGACACCGAGCGCGGCGGTCAGGTGCTGCTGGCGTGGAAGCTGGGGTACTCCAGCAACCCGGATGTGAACCTGCGCTGGAGCGTGCTGAGTGACGTGCTGCTCGGCAACCCCGCTGCGCCGCTGACCCGCCCGCTGATCGAGTCCGGCGTGGGGTCGGCGCTGGCTGACCTGAGCGGCTACCGCGACAGCTTCCGCGAAGGCGCCTTCGCCGTGGGGTTGAAAGGCCTCAGCAGCGGCAAGGCCGAAGAAGTCGAGAACCTCGTCCTGAACACCCTGAAGGGCATCGCCACACAGGGCATCGACCCGGCCCTCATCGAAGCCAGCCTGCACCAGTTCGAAATTCAGCAGAAGGAAGTCAGCAACGCCGGGTATCCGTATGCCCTGCAAGTGATGTTCCGCCTGCTGGGGCCGTGGCTGTACGGCGGCGACCCGGTCACGGGCCTGCGCCTCGACGCCGAACTCACGAAACTTCGCGCCGACCTGAAAGGCGGCAAGGTCTTTGAACCCATGATCCAGCATGAGTTGCTGGACAACCCCCACCGCGTCACCCTGGTCGTCACGCCCGACCCCGAGCTGGCCGCCCGCACCGAGCAGGCCGAAGCGGAACTCGTCAGGCAACTCAGCAAGGACTTCACCGACGAAGACCGCGCCCGCATCGTCCGCGAGAGCCTGAACCTCAAGGAGCTCCAGGGCCAGGAAAGCAGCCCGGACGTGCTGCCCACCCTCTCGCTGGCAGATGTTCCCGCGAAAGTCGCCCGGCCCGAATACACGACATCACACGAAGGACGCGCCCTTGTTGGACGGGTGCCGCAACCCACCGGGGGCCTCAGTTACCTCGACGTGCAGGTGAAACTCCCTGACCTGCCCGCCGACCTGCTGGACATCCTGCCCCTGTACGCCTTCGCCGTCACCCGCAGCGGAGCCGCCGGACAGGACTACGTGCAACTCGCCCGCCGCATCGAGGCCAGCACCGGCGGCATCAGCGCCAGCGTCAGCGTCGGCACGGCCCCCGACGACCTGAACCGCAACCGCCTGGCCCTGACCTTCAGCGGCAAGGCCCTGGCCCGCAACGCCGGCGAACTCGTGAACATCCTGCACGACGTCATTGCCAAACCAGAATTTGACCAGGAACGCCTGCGGCAACTCCTCGAACAACGCCTCGCCGGAATGAAAGCCAGCGTCGTGCAGAGCGGCAACGCCTACGCCGACCGCCTCGCCAGCGCTCAGGTCAGCCCCAGCGCCGCCCTCGACGAACGCCTCGGCGGCCTCACCGCCCTGGCCACCCTGAAAGGCATCGTGGAAGGGGCCGAAGGGCAGGCGGGTGACCTGAACGCCCGTCTGAACGATCTGCTCGGCAAATTCGGGCGCGTTACCGAGCTGCTTCTGCGTGGCCAGCCGCTGCTGTGTCTCACTGCCCTGCCCGAAGACATTGGGCTCGACCTCACGTCTATTACGCAGGAATTCCACGGCGACGCCCCGGTCGGCCGGCCGCAGCCTGGCCTCGCTGGCCGCACCCCGCAGGCCCGCACCACCGACAGCCCCGTGGCCTTCAACGCCGCCGCCTACCTGACCGTGCCGTACACCCACCCCGACAGTCCCGCCCTGCTCGTTCTCTCGCGCCTCCTGAGAAGCAACTACCTTCTCAAAGAGATCCGCGAGAAAGGTGGGGCCTATGGCGCCGCCGCCAGCTTCGATACCAGGAGCGGCAATTTCAGCTACTCCAGCTACCGCGACCCTAACATTGCCCGCACCTACCAGACATACCGCGACGCCCGGCAGTACCTGAACACCGAACTCACCGAGCGCGCCCTTACCGAAGCCATTCTGGGGGCCAGCAAGACCCTCGATCCCCTCACCAGCCCCGACACCATAGGCCGCATGCGTTTCTACGGCGATCAGGCCGGGTACACGCCCGAGGTTCAGGAAGCGTACAAAGCCAGGCTCCTGAAAGTGACCCTCGACGACCTGAAGCGCGTCATGGACACCTACCTCACGCCCGAGAAGGCCGCCTACGCCCTCGTGGCCGGGAAAGACCCCAACGAGGACACCAAGGATCTGGGCCTGAACTGGGACGTTCGGGAAATCTGAATTGGTAGAACTGAGCGGTTGAGCTGCCCGTGAACCCACCCCCCTCCCCGCAAGGCAGGGGGGCTTGCGTTGCCACGGGGCATTGGTGAGGCGCGGTCGTTGATTGGCTCTGGGCAGAAGCACCAGCGTTCTGCGCGGTTTCCGCCGGGCGAATGGCCACCACGTCGCCGGAGAGACGACCAGCTTCAGCATGCTCTCGCCGCGCACGTGCAGTGTTCTGGTCAGGACATAGATGCCAGATGCTGGGCCAGGTCGTGCGCGACGGCCAGGCCCAGGGTGTCGGCGTGCGGGCCGCCCAGCAGCAGGTGATGGCCGGGCGCGGGGGTTTCCCACACAGGCGGGGCCTGCGGGTCGCCGCGCACCAGCGTGACCCACGCGCCAGGCAGGTCGCTGAGGCTGCGGCCCACCTGAAGGTGCGGGCCGGCCAGGGCGGGCAGGGCGTCCATCAGGTTCACCAGGTCTTCGAGCACCTCGCGGCGCAGGCCGGTGGGCACGCCCGTCAGGTGCCCACCAGTGGGCTGGTAGCCGTGCGGGTCGCGGTGGTGCAGCCGCGGAATCAGCGTGAAGGCGCCGTGCTGGGGGCGTAAGGTCAGGCCGCTCACGCGCACGGCGGGCGTGCCGGGCGGGCTGGGCAGGTTCAGGCGCGGGTACTGCTGGTAGGCGCGGCCATGCTGTGTATGAACACCCAGGCCATGTTCCAGCAGCGGCGGCCCGCCTGCGCCCGCCGCCACGACGATGTGCCTGGCCCGCACCACCTTGACCTCGTGCGTCACGATCTGGTGGGTATTCGTGACGGTCAGGCGCTCCAGCATGACCTGCGGGCCTGGCGCGTGTTTCAGGCGGGCGCGGGTGTTCAGCAGCAGGTTCGCGCCCAGCCGCACGGCCTGCTGCGCGGCGTTCAGCGCCACACTGGCAGGGCGGTAGAGCGCGGCCTGCCGGTCGACGCGCGCCAGCGGCAAAGCCTCCAGGTTCGCCAGTTCCCTGAGCACCGGGAATTCACGCGCCAGTTCGGCGGTGCTTTCATAGGGGACAGCTGCCGAGGGCTGGCCTCCTTGTGGGCTGTGGTCATGACCGGGCAGGGGAGAGGCGCACAGTTCGATCAGGGGGCAGGGCTCGAAAGGCATGTCCCCGAACGCCGAGGCTAGCTGCTCGCGCGTCCACTGCGCTTGCTCCAACCACTGTGCCTGCTCCAACCACTGGTCTTGCTGTGACCACTGGGCCCGCTGGGGCAGATCCAGCGTCGTCCACAGGCCGGGGGCCAGGATGGTCGCACCTTCCTCGTTCGGCAGGCCGCCTTCCTCGACCATGAGAAGCGAGAGGTGCGGCGCGAGCCGGCGCAGGAACAGCGCCAGCGCCGCGCCCATGCGGCCCGCCCCGACCACCACTACGTCGAATTCTGCGGCCTGGAAGGGCTGGCCCACATGCGCCCACACTTGCCCGGGAGAAGTCATGCCTTTCATCATGCCGGATGGGGCCGCCGCCTCTCTCACGTGGCTGTCAGACGATCTACAGAGTGAATTCGTATACTCGGCGCATTCATGCGTGTCTCACGGCCCCTTCGTTTCCTCTGCTGCGGCGCGGGCCTCGCCGCGTGTCTCCCCGCCGCCCAGGCCCTCAACGTGCGCGTCCTGATCGCTCAGGCCCCCCAGGTCACCATCCGCGTGAACCCTGGCAGCGCCTCCAGCACGGCCCCGGCCGCGCCGGCCAATCCGGTATCGACTAGCAGTGTCCCGGCCAGCAGCGCGGCCTCCAGCTGGACGGTGGGCGTCAGCGGCGCGGGGCAGGTCACGGGCTTGACCCTCAACGGTCAGCCGGCCGGCAACGCCACGCTGTACCTGCCGCCTGCGCCGGGCAGCCGCGTGGACATCGCCGGAAAAAGCTACCGCGGCGGCGTGCTGCTGCGGGCCCAGGCCGGCGCGGTGCAGGCCATCAACGTGGTGGAGGTCGACGATTACGTGCGCGGTGTGGTGGCCTCGGAGATGCCGGCCAGCTGGCCCGCCGGGGCGCTGGCCGCGCAGGCCATCATCGCCCGGACGTACGTGGCGGCCCGCATCAACCCGGCGCAGCCCTACGACACCTGCGCCACCGAAAGCTGTCAGGTGTACGGGGGCGTGGCCGCCGAGAAGCCCAGCACCGACGCCGCTGTGCGCTCGACCGCCGGGCAGGTGGTGGCGTTCGGCGGCAAGGCCGCCACCACCTACTTCAGCAGCGACTCCGGGGGCTATACCGCCTCGGCCGCCGAGGTGTGGAACATGAAAGGCCTGCCGTACCTGCCCGCGCAGGCCGACCCTTTCTCGCTGGGCGGGCCACGCGGGCAATGGGACTTGTCGGTGCCGCAGGCCCAGGTGCAGGTGATCGCCTCGCGCTACGGCGCCAGGGTCGGCCCGCTCGCCAGCGTGGTGGTCAGCAAGATGTCGGAGTCCGGCCGGCCCCAGGAAATCACCTTTACCGGCACGGGCGGCACCTTCAAACTGCAGGGCGCGGAAGCCGGCGGATTCATTCGTGCCCTGGGGGCCGGCAGCAGCCGCGCCACCCTCAGGGGCATCAACCCGCTGGTGGTGTCCGGCACCGGGCAGGGTCACGGCGTGGGTCTCTCGCAGTACGGGGCGCTGGGCATGGCCAAAAAAGGCTACGATCACCTGCATATCCTGGGCTTTTACTACCCCGGCACGGTGCTCAGCGCCCTGGCCGCTGCGCCGCAGAAACCGGGGCCGCGCCTGGCCGGGGGAGAACGTCTACCCACTTGGCACCAGGCCGCGCCACTGCTTACGCCCCTGGTGTCCAATTCAATGGTCTCCACTTCACTGGTGTGCCCCTCTGCGCCGTCTGAGACCGACCTGCTGGCGGATCGGCATGCCCCGCTGGCCGGAGTAGTTCAGTGAAGCAGTTAATGAAGCAGCGGTCAGGGAAACCGCGTGCTGGCCGCCCGGCCCGCTCCACCCGTCGGGGCCGCCGCGCCCTGCTGGCCGCGCTGCTGGGGCTGACGCTGCTGGGCGGCGCGCAGGCCCGCACCGTCAAGATCATCACTGCCCAGACCCTGGAACTGCGCAACCAGGACGGCCAGGAGATCGTGATCATCGCCGGCGAGAACGTCGAGATTCGCCTGGACGACGACATCATCAAGGCCAAGCGCGTGGAGTTCAACCGCACCCGCCGCACCCTGACGCTGGTGGGGTACGCCACCTACCACACCGCCAAGGACGGCCAGGACCTCAAAGGCAACGACCTGGTGGTCGATCTGGGCAGCGAGGCCCTGACCGGCCAGGACGTGCTGATCAGCGACGCCGACCTGGAAATTCGCGGCGCGGCCGTCGAGCGCGTGCCGGGCCAGCTGCGTGCCCAGGGCGGGTACTTCACGCCGTGCGCCAAGTGTGGCCGCACGCCCAACGATTACGCTTTCAGGGCGCAGCAACTGGTGGTGTACCCCGGTGACCGCCTGATCGCCTACCGCGCGCAACTGCTGATCGCCGAGCGGCCGGTGCTGTACCTGCCGGTGGTGGTGCTGCCCCTCAACGACCAGGCCCGTCAGCCGCGCCTGGCGGTGGGGCGGGGTGACCCGGACGGCCTGACGGTCGAGGCCGATCTGCCCTTCTCGGTGGGCAGCAGTGTCCTGGGCACCACGCTGCTGCGCTATTACCAGTACCGCAGCCCCAGCTTCGGCGGTGGGGTCGACCTTCACGCCTACGCGCCTAATCGCCTGATCGACCGCGCCGATCTGTACTTCCTGGCGCTGCCCAAACCCTTTCTGGTGGGCAGCGACGGCGAACCCGAGCGCCAGAGCGGGTACGACCTCGACCTCAACTTCAGCGTGAAGGGCCGCGTGCCGCTCATGCTGGCTGAAAAGGACATGGAGTACGCCCTGAATGTGGTGCGGCGCGACATCGGTCTGCCGCCCGAGGATAAGAGCCGGGGCGTGACCCTGGTGGACTTCTCGGCGCAGGCCGACTACCCGCGCTTCAGTGCCCGCCTGAACTACAACGACCGTTTCGGCCCGCCGCCCGAGCAGGCGCTGTCCAGGGAACTGCGGCACCCCGAGGTGATCGTGGACGTCAAGCCCTTCACGGTCTCGCTGGGCGGCCTGGGCGACGTCAGCGCCGACTTCAAGTTCAGCGCCGGGCAGTACACGGCGGCCAGCAACCCGCTATCGCGCAGCGCCAGCCTCCAGGGCCTGAACTACACCACCTCGCGCCTGGAGGAAGTGCACGCCCTGAGTTACACGCGCCCTCTCTGGCGCGGCGCGGAAATTGCCGCCAGCAACACCTTTACCGGGCGTTATTACGGCAACGGTTCGCGCACCGTGCAACTGGAGTTCGGTGTGAAATTCACGCAGCGCTGGGCGGGCAGCAACACCTTCACGGTCGAGCAGCGTTACCTGCGGTACGAGGGCACCAGCCCCTTCGCGTTCGATGTGGTGTCCCGGCGCCTGAGTGCGCCGCTGGACATCCGGGTGGACACCGTGCCGGTGCGCGACACCACCTTCAGCGTCACGTACACCCGCGACGGGTTCCGGCAACCCGGTCAGAAGGAACGCACCCAGGTGTTCGGCGTGAGCGGCAGCGTGAACCGCAAGCCCGTCAGCGCCTATTACAACCTGAGCTACGATTTTGCGACCGACAACCTGTCCTCCGGGAGTTTCAGCGTCACCGTGGGCGACCCGGACTCGGGCAAGCTGACCCTGGTACCCGCCACGCCGGCCCTGCTGGCCACCCCCACCGCGCCCGCCGTACCCGCCCGCGCGGCGTATTACAGGCGCAGCAGCGCCTGGCCGTTCCCCAACTTGAGCTTCACAGTCAGCGGCGGGTACGCCCTTCAAACGCGCATTCAACCCGTGACCGTCAAGGCCACCGTGACCGACGGCGGCGCGCGCACCAACTATTTCAGCGTGTCGGGCACCTACGACCTGCAGGGCCAGGCCGAGACGCTGCGCCTGAACGGCGGCACCCTGCAAGGTGAGGAGCGCAACCTCACCAACCTGGACGTGAATTACAGTGCCTCGGCCACCTTCGACACGGTCTTGAACCCACTGAGCGTGAGCGGCAGCGAGAGTCTGAACCTGCGTGACCCGTACCTCAGCGGCAACCACAACGTGAACTGGCGCGGCTTCACCTTCAACACCAACCACAGCCTGGATCTGGAGACCGACCCCGCGACCAAGGAAAGTGGCACCGTGAATTTCAGCGTGGGGAACCCCGCCGGGTCGGCCACCAACTGGAACCTCAATTACGGCGGCCCCTACGACCTGCGCCGGGTCGGCTTCACCCGGCCGCAACTGACCGCCGCCTTCAAGACCACCGTGCCGGGGCAGCGCCTGGCCGCCAGCGCCAGCGTCAACCTGAGGGGCCTGGATCAGCCGCGCACCGAACTTGCGCGGGCCAGCCTGGACGCCGCCTGGCAAAAAGGCCGCTTCGCCGTGTCCGGGCAGGCCACCTACAGCCGCGTTCGCAGCGGCGAGTACCCCAACGACCAGGCCAGCGACACCCTGGTGGTCGACCCGCTGCGCGTGGGTGTGGGCCTGGGCAAAGGGCCGCGCCCGGACGTGTACCTGACCGCCAGCCTGCGCCAGACCTTCCGGTACGTTGGCGGCGTGCGGCAGGACGACAAACCCATTTCGCCGGTTTTCGGCCTGACCTGGGACCGCTGCTGCTGGGCCCTGCAGGGCGAGTACGACGTGGGCCTCAAGCGCCTGCGCATCGCCATCGGCCTGCCCGGCCAGACCTACTCCATTTTCGACCGGCTGGACGGCAGCAACAGTTACCCCTTCAAGCCCTACGCCCCCACCTACTGAAATCCGCCCGGCGGCAACTCGCTGCCTCCACCAATTCCCAGAGGTGAACCATGAAGCTCTTTTCGACCCTGAGCGCCGCCCTGCTCGGCACGGCCCTCCTGAGCGCCTGCACCGGCACTGAGGAAACGCCCCCCAACCTGCGCCTGCTGGTGCTGACCGACGGCGGCAAGACCCTGGGGTACGCCAACAGCAGCGAAACCGGCCAGACCGGCCTTCAGGGCCTGGTCGCCCTGGAGAACGGCGTGGACATCGAGTCCCTGAACAGCGGGCGCAATTTCGCACTGGTGCAGCGCACGGGCGTGCAAAACCGCGACGTGAACCTGCAGGTCGCCACGTCCTTCACGGCCCCGCCCTTCACGCCGGTGTGCTTTACGCGGGCGGCCATGAATGCCCTGCGTGACCGCCTGCTGGCGCTGCAGGAGTGCCCCAACGGCCCGCAGCAACTGGCGCTGTACCGCGTCGACGGCACGCTGGTCTGGACGGCGCTGCTGCCCACCAACCTGGTGACCGCGCCCGGCCCGGACACCCCGCCCACCCGCCTGGCTGCCGGGCCGGGCGACACCGCGGTCGTGGCACGCGCGGCCTTGGGCGGCGGCAGCGAAGTCATTCTGGTGGCCCCCCGAATCGTCGGCGACACCACCCAGGCGATCGTGGGTACCCCTCAGCCCACCGACAGCATCCGCGACCTGGCCGCGTATGGCAGCGCTATCTACGCCGCCACCGACAAGGGCGTGCGTCCCCTGCTGCCCACCGGCGTGCCGAGCAGTGACGCCACCCCGGTTCAGACGGCTTTCGGCACCACGCGTTACGACCGCCTGTGGGCCGGCAGCGGCAGCAACGCCAACCTGCTGGCCGCCTGGCGCGATTACGGCCAGGGCAGTGGGGATTACCTGAAGCTCTGGGATGGCCGGCGCAGCGCCGCCGTGAACGTGTCTTACCTCACCGAGTTGCGCGATGTGAGCTTCGCGCTCGACGGGCGGATGTACGCCCTGACCCGCACCACCCTGGGCAGTTACGACGTGGTGTTGGGCCTGACCAACCAGGCGAGCTGGTCACCCCAGACGCACGTGAGCGGCCTGAACGACGCCCGCGCCGTAACCTGGGTGGTGCCCGGCAGCTCTGATTGAAGCCTTTGCCCGGAAGTGTTGTAAGACGCTGGGCTTTGTGACCAAGCAGAGCTGGCACGGATAGCGGTGCTTTCCCGACACCGGTATGGTTCAGAGAACTGCGCCAGGAGCGGTTAAGACAAGACCGGCGGGTGCCCTAACCTAGGTCACGCCTGGGCGGCCTGGCCCTCTGTCGGCGCCCGCACATTGATCACGCGCATTGATGAAGAAACGGCCTGGATCGGCGCTGAAACGGGCCTGATCGGCTGCCTGGGCAGTCACTACAATCAGGCGTCCACCGGAGGACGACATGACGCCCGTGACCATTCTGCTGATTCTTTTTGTGCTGGCCCTCGTCCTCTTCGCTACCGAGTGGTTGCCCGTGGATGTCACGGCGCTGCTGCTGCTGGGCGCCCTGCTGCTGTTCGGGCTGCTGAAGCCCAAAGAGGCTTTCGCGGGGTTCGGCAGCGACACGGTGCTGACGCTGGCCAGCCTGTTCGTGCTGACGCGCGTGCTGCTCCGGGCGGGCGTGATCGAGTGGATCGGTTCCACCCTGGCCCGCCGCGCCAGGAACGCCACCGCCATGCTGCGCGGCATGCTGGGCGCGGTGGCGGGCGTCAGCGCCTTTACCAGCAACACCGCCACCACCGCCGTGTTCCTGCCGGTTATGGCCGGCCTGTCGCGCAAAGCGGGCCTGCCAGCCAGCCGCGTGCTGATGCCACTGGCGTTTTCCAGCATCCTGGGGGGCACCATGACACTGGTGGGCACGACCACCAACCTGGTGGTGTCCGGCGCCCTGCCCGCCACCGGCCTGAAGCCCCTGGGCTTCTTCGAACTGGCGTGGGTGGGGCTGCCCACCGCCTTGATCGGGCTGCTGTACCTGTTTTTCATTGCGCCCAGGTTGCTGCCGGCGCGGGACGCACACCTGGAGGAAACCCTGCGGGCGTACCTGGCTGACCTGACGGTGGCGCCCGGTAGCCCACTGGTGGGGCAGACCCTGCGCGAAACGAATCTGGGACGCGACCACGGCCTGACCGTGATCGCCGTGCGGCGCGGCGATGGCACCACCTACGGCCCGCCCGCCGACTTCCGGCTTCAGGAAGGAGACACGCTGGCGGTGGAAGGTCCCACCGAACGCATCCTGGCCGGCACCGGGCAACTGGGCGTGTTCAGCCGCAGCGAACAGAAGTTGCAGGAGGAAGGAACCGCCCGCCCCGGCGATGTCCGTCTGGTCGAGGTGGTCGTGATGCCCGGCTCCGAGCTGCTGGGCCACACCCTGAAAGAAGCGCGCTTCCGTGAACGTTACGGCTGCAGTGTGTTGGCGCTGCACCGCCGCTCGCGCACGCTGGAACGCCTGGCCAGACTGCGCATTCAGGTGGGAGACGTGCTGCTGGTGCAGGGTTCCACCGAACGCACCCAGAACCTGGGCGAGCACCTGGCGGTGCTGGGCGACCTGACCGAGCGCCGCACCGACCTGAAAAAGGCCCCCCTGGCGCTGCTGTTTTTCCTGGGTGCCCTCGCCCTGGGGGCGCTGGGGGTGGTGCCGCTGGCGGTGGCAGCGGTGGTGGCTGTGGCGCTGAGTCTGGCCACGCGCATGATTACGCCGGAGGAAGCCTACGGCAGCATCGAGTGGCCCGTGATCGTGCTGGTCGCCTGCATGTTGGCCTTCGGCACGGCCTTCGAGGACACCGGCGCGGCCAGAGTCCTGACCGGCAGCATCAGCCACCTGCTCGCGCCGCTGGGGCCGCTGGGCCTGCTGGCGGCCCTCTTCGTGGTCACCGTCGCCCTGACGCAGCCCATGAGCAACCAGGCCGCTGCGCTGGTGATGCTGCCGCTGGCCATCGGCACCGCCAAGACCCTGGGGTACGACCCGCGCCCCTTCGTGATCGGCATTACCATGGCGGCCAGCAACTCTTTTATTACGCCGCTGGAACCGTCGTGCATGCTGGTGTACGGCCCCGGTCGTTACTCGTTCCTTGATTTCGTGAAGGTCGGCACCGGCCTGACCGTCGTGACCTTCCTGGTGTCTATGCTGATCATTCCCGTGATTTGGCCCTTCCACTCGTGAGGCGCAGGTGCTGAAAAGGGGGCTGAACTGGCTGCGCCCACTGCTGCCGCGCGCCTGCCCCGGCTGCGGCCAGCAACTGGGCCGCGAAACCGGCCTGTGCGTCCGCTGCTGCGCCGGCCTGCGCCCACACCTGGAACGGCACTCGGTGCTGACTCCCGACATTACCCCGCACCTGGTCACACTGGGGCGCTACGACGCGGTGCTGCGCCGCTCGGTGCGCGCCCTGAAGTTCTCGGGCGTGCGCGACCTGGCCGGGCCGCTCGGGCTGGCCCTGGCCCAGGGCGTTCCCGCCGGGTGGCAGGTGCGGGCCGTTGTTCCAGTGCCGCTGCACCCGCGCCGGGAGCGTGAACGCGGTTACAACCAGGCCGAACTGCTGGCCCGCAGCATTGCCGCAGAACTTCAGGTGCCCTGCCTGCCGCTGCTGTCACGGACGCGCTACACCGCTGCCCAGTCCAGACGGCACGCCGCCCAGCGCCAGCACCTCACCGGGGCGTTTCAGGTGACGCGGGTCGTGCCGCCCGGTACCCTGCTGCTGGTCGACGACGTGCTGACCACCGGGTACACCCTGCAAGCCTGCCGGGATGCGCTGCTGGATGCAGGCGTGTCCCCGGCGAACCTCAAATACGCCGTGGTGGCACGTTAGAGCAGTTCTGCGAATGACGCGCTCTGGGGAAAGGCACCCCAGATAGCTCCATCCCTCAAAAGGGCAACCGCTCACCGGCGCGCACCGCTACCGGCAGGCGGTTGTGCAGTGGCGGCAGTGGGCACGTCCAGCCGTCCCCATAAGCGCAGTAAGGGTGGTACGCCAGGTTGAAATCCAGCATGACTTTCGCCTGGCCGGTCGTCTCGTCACGCCGCAGGGGCGCGTCCACGTACCGGCCCGCGCCGTAGGTCTCCGGGCCGCTGGTCAGGTCACGAAAGGGCAGAAACACGCTGCGGCGGGAATCGTCTCCCAGAGGCCCGAACACCTGAAGGGCATGCGTCCCGCCGCCGGGCAGGGGAAGGCCGACGGTGCCGATCAACTCCATGAAACGCGTCTCGCCACTGTTCGTTTCCAACGTGAACTCCGCCACGCCCCCTGTGGGCTGCACAGCGGGATGCAGTTCCAGGCTCAAACGCCATTCCGGTGCTTCGGGGTAGTAGGCCAGGCCCGTGAAGTGCGCCAGCGCCGCGCCGCGCAGCGGGCCACGCCCGGAGCGGAAGTACTCGTCCTTGCGCCGGCGGTGTTCCAGCAGGGCCGCGCTGCCCGTCATAGCTGCGCTCCCTTCATGGCTGCGATATGAGTCATAACTACACCCCTTTTATAACTGCACTGGGAGGCGTTCGCCCAGGTATTCCACGACGTCCCCGCTGCGCAGTTTCTTGCGCCGGCGCGTCTCGACCACGCCGTTAAGCTTCACCTCGCCGCCCTGAATACGGAATTTCGCCTCGCCGCCCGTCTCGACCAGCCCGCTGAGTTTCAGGAAGTCCTGAAGGTCGATGGTCGGCTCGTCCGGGTGCGGCAGGGGGGGGCGTGTCATGCCGCACAGCGTAGCAGGGGCCGGCCCGGTCAAGGCGGGGGAACCAAAAGGAAAGCGGCGCCCAGCCATCCAGGCGGGCGCAGCACGAAGAAGCAGGCATTCAGGGATTGCTGGGGGGCGGTGCGGGTGGTGTGGGTAAAGGAGCAACAGGAGCAGCCGGTGAGGTCGGAGCAGCCGGCGGCTTGGTGCCGTCCGTGCTCGTCCCCTCCGTGCCGGGGGTCGCCGGAGTGCCCGCGGCCGGGGTTGTCGTGGCCGGCGTCGTGGTGGCTGGCGTCGCGGTGGCCGGAGCCGGGGTAGAACCGCCACTGGCCGGGCTGGTGGCTGGGGGAGCGGCCGGGGCGGGCGCCGGTTGGGGTTGGGCGATGGCCTTGCTGTACAGCGCACTGAACAGCCGCAGGTCGGCGTCGTCCACTTTGCGGTCCTGGTTGAGGTCGCCGGCGGCGCCGGTGGTGGTGCCGAAGTTCGCCATCAGGATGGCCAGGTCGCTCAGGTCGGTCACGCCGTCGCCGTTCAGGTCAGCGCCGCCGAAGCGCTGCTGGGCCGCTGCCGGCGTCCACTCCTTCAACTTCAGTTCGGCCATCAAGACCTGCTTCACGGCCTCCGCCAGTGGCAGCGGCCCCTGCGGATTGATCTCGATGCGGCGCTCGGCACCGACCAGCACCACCCGCGCGATCTCGTCGGGGTTGAAGGGCGCGGCACTGACACCCACCCCCCCCACGGTGATGGTGGGGCCAGAGGACGCGTCCAGGGTCATCGGCACGTCCTTCGTAGCGAGCTGCGCGATGGCAGTCTGCACGGCCTTCACCAGCGCGTCCCCCTGCGGGCGCACCTTGATGCCCGCCGCCTGACCCCAGCCCAGTTGCGCCGAGGCCAGCAGCGCCAGCCCCAGCAGGGCGGCCCGGCGCCGTCCGCCGCGCTTCATTTGTTCCCCCGCGCGGCGCGAATGGCCTCGGTCAGTTTGGCCGGTTCGGTAATGGTCGCGGTGTCGGCCTTCAGGGCGTCCACCTTCACCTCGACCTTGCCGTTTTGCACTCCGTAGGCGCCCTGATTCACGCCCACCACCGGGCTGTCGAGCCTCGCGGTGTACAGCAGCAGGAACATTTCCTGGCCCAGCGTGATTTTCGGTGCGTCTTCCAGGCCGTCTAGCAGCAACAGGGCTGGTTTGCCGTCCTGCTGGGGCAGGCTTTTGACGTCACCAGCAATCGTCTCCTTGACTTCCAGCGGGTAGGCCAGGTAATTCACGTCTCCGGCCTTGACGCTCTTGGGCTGGCCCGGCACCGCCCGCACGATCACCTCGGCCTTCTGGGCCTGTTGTGCCAGCGTCAGCGGCACGCTCAGCGCCAGCGGGGCAGCCGCGCCCAGCGCCAGGACGCCCGGAACCAGGAGACTCAGTAAAGGAAAGGTGGCCCGCTTCACGGTTGCCCCTGCGGCGGGGTCGGAGCGGGGCTGGCCGGCGGAGTCGGCGTGGGCGAAGTGACCGGAGCAGGCGTCTTCTCGCTGCCGGTCGAGGTATCTGTAGAAGTACCACTGGCCGGCGGCGTGCCAGGCAGGGTGGTTTTGTCGGTGGTGGGTGTCCCGCTTGCGGGAGTCGTCCCCGCGGGCGCCGCAGCTGGCAGGGCAGCGGGCGCGGCGGGTGGGCGTTTCTTCTCGCCCAGCACCTTGCCCGCGCCGTCACGCGACTCGTACCAGAAATTGGAGGCCGAGATGGTGCCCGGCTTCAGCGGTTTCACCGTGACCAGCGCCACCCGCGTCCCCGAGCGCGGCACCGCCTTGAAACCCAGGTCGACGTTCAGGACGCTGCCTTCCTGGCGCCAGAACACCGGGCTGCTGGTGTCGGCCGCCTGCACGCGCGTGACCTGCACGTCCTTGCCCAGATCCCAGGTGAACCGCGCGGCCCGCACCGCGCGCGGGGCCTTCACCACGACCGGAATGCGCGTCTCGCCGCGAATCTCGCCGGGCGGCAGCATGGGCTCCAGCGACAGCGGCGGCAACTCGTTCACGTTCAGGGTGTAACGGGCGACCTTGTTGCTGAGGTTGGCGTCACTGGCTTCCAGCGTGAAGGCGTAGGTTCCCGCTTGCGTGGGCTTGCCCGACAGCACCCCGCCCGAGAAGGTCACGCCCGGCGGCAGACTGCCCGAAGCCACCCGGTACGCGTAAGGCCCCACGCCGCCGGACACCAGCATGTTCGCCTTGAAGTCCTCACCCACGTAAGCCACCGGCACGCTGGTGTTCTCGAAGGTCAGGGCGTCGGTGCGCACACTGCCGGTGCCGTCGGTCGTGCCCGAACCGCAGGCGCTCAGGCCCAGAACCCCCAGCAAGACCAGCGCCGGCGCTCCCGCTCGCCCCCGCGGCCTGCGGCCAGAAATGCTTCTTTGACTCATGTCCGGCATTCTAGGCGATGCAAATGAGTGAAAAAGCCCCCCAGGCTCATCTGAAGGTCATGCTTGCGCGCGCTTCGCTGTCGACGGCGCCTCTACTGAAGCTCGGCATACAGGTCGACGCGGCTGGCCGGTTTCACGTCGTCGCGCGCGGCCACCTTCAGCGTGACCTTGCCGCTGCGGCCACTGAGCTGCGACAGCAGGCTGGCGAACTGCGCCACGTCCAGGCCCTGGTTGTTGATGTAATCGCTGGGCACGCCCCTGGCCGTCAGCTCCAGCACGGCGTCCTGCACGATGTCGGTGATCTGCGCCTGGGTGGTCTTGCCGTCGACCGTGACCGCTCCCGAGCGGATGGCCTGCCCGGCGCGGTACAGGACGTTGTTGGCGCGGGCGTCGCAGGTGAGGTCCACCGGAAAGCCCACGGCGCTGTTCTGGGTGGCGCGGCACAGCACGAAACTGCTGGTGTTCAGGCCGCGCAGTTTCGTTTCCAGGGCCGTGCGGCTGGCGCTGTTCAGGCGCGCCGCGCCGCCCTGATCGTTGCCGCGTGAGCCGTGCGCCCTGGCAGCCTGATCCGCGAAATCCAGAAAGGTGCCCAGATTGCGGACACTGGGCACCAGCGCGGCGTACACGAGGTCGTTTTTCTGGTAAGCCAGCTCGGCGTTGCGGGTGACGTTCAGTTCGGCGCGGGCGGTGGTGTAGTCGTCACGCAGCTGCGCCAGTGTTGTGCGGGCGCTGTCCAGCTGGCGGGCGATCTCGGCGTTGCGGGCCTGGAGCTGCACCTGCTGTTTTTTCAGATTCGCCAGGCTGCCCTGTACCTGGTCGCGTTCGCGCATGGCCGCGTCGCGCTGCTTGACCAGCTGGTCGCGCTGCCCGATCAACCGGTCACGCTCCTGCTGCGCCGCCGTCTGCTGAGCCAGCGCCTGCTGCCGGGCGTTCACGGCCGCGTCCCGGGCGGCGCTCGCGGCGTCACGCGCGGCCAGCGCCTGATCCCGCGCCGCCTGCGCGTTCTGCGAAGCCTGGCGCAGTTGCCCCAGCTGGCTGTTCAGTTGCGCGATCTGGCTCTGCGCGATCTGGCGGGCCGAGCGGGCCTGAGCCTGGGCACGTTCCGCGTCGGCTCTGGCCTGCGCGGCCTGCGCCTGTGCTTGCTTCACGGTGGCCTGCGCCTCACGCGAGGCCCGTTCGGCCCGGGCCTGCGCCTCCTCGCTGCGGCGCTGGGCGGCCTCACTGCGCTGCTGTGCTTCTGCGCTGCGCTGCTGGGCACGCTGCCCTTCCAGAATGGCCTGCGCACTGCTGGTCTGCAAGGTCAGCAACTGATCTTTGAGGGTCTGCGCCCGCTCCTGGCTGGCGCGCAGTGCCGCTTCCGCCGCTCTGACCTGCTGCTGGGCGGCCTGCGCTTTTTTCTCCAGGGTTTTTTGCAGGGCCGTGAGGTTCTGGATGCGGCCCTCCAGCGCCGTCTGCTGCTTTTCCAGCGCCTGCTGCGTCTGGCGGGCCTGCCCCAGATCCTGCTGCGCGGTGTCCAGCGAGGTTTGCGCGGCCTTCAGGGTGTTCATCGCCTCGCTGCGCTCACCGGCCAGTTTCAGGGCGTCCTCGCGGGCACGGTCGCGCTCCTGCTGCACGGCTTTCAGTTCCTTTTGTACCGCCCCCACTTCGCGGCGCAGCGCCTCGATCTGGGGCCTGAGCTGGTCGGCCTGCGCGATGGTGTTCACGGCATTGCGGTTCAGGCCCAGAAACGCCGCCAGGCTGGCCGCGCTGATGCCCATGCCCGACAGCACCGCCACCAGCAGCGCGGTGGTCTTGGGCCGCATACCGAACCAGCGGATGTGCTTGCGCCCCACCTTCTTGGCGATGGTGTCGGCGGCGTAGGCCACCACGCCGGAAAGAATGACCACGAAGGGCAGAAAAAGCCACAGCATCCGCGTTTCCCCTTAGCCTTACAGCTCGAAATCGTCGCCCAGGTAATGCCGGCGGGCGTCCTCGTCCTGCGCGAACTCCGCCGGGGTGCCCTCGAATTTCACGGTGCCGTCGAACATCAGATACACCCGGTCGGTCAGGGCGATGGTCTCGCGCACGTTGTGGTCCGTGATGAACACCCCCAGGCCACGCCGGTCGCGCAACTCGCGGATCAGGCGCTGAATCTCCCGGATGCTCTTGGGGTCGACTCCGGTAAAAGGTTCGTCCAGCAGCAGGTAATCGGGGTCGGTGGTCAGGGCGCGGGCCAGTTCCAGCCGGCGGCGCTCCCCGCCCGAGAGCTGGTAGGCCAAACTGCCCGCCAGGTGCGTCAGGCCGAACTCGGCCAGCAGCGCGTCCGCCCGCGCTTCCTGCTCGGCTCTAGGCAGCTTCTGGTACTCCAGAATGGCCAGCAGGTTGTCGCGCGCCGTCATTTTCCGGAAGGCGCTGGGTTCCTGCGGCAGGTACCCCAGCCCCAGCCGTGCGCGCTCGTGCATGGGCAGGCGCGTCACGTTCTGCTGGCCCAGCCGGATCTCGCCGCCGCCAGGCCGGATAAAGCCCACCAGCATGTAAAAGGACGTGGTTTTGCCGGCACCGTTCGGCCCGAACAGCGCCACGATCTCGCCGGGCCGCACGCGGAAATTCACGTCCCGCACCACCGTGCGCTTGCCGTACGTTTTTGTCAGGCCCGAGGCGATCAGTTCCGGACGCGGGGGCAGGGCAGCGGCGGCAGGTGCAGGGGCGGGCGCGGTCACGGCTTCAACGTACCACGCGACTTTAGGCCCACTGTGAGTCCAGTGTCAGGCTGCGGCGCGCTGCCCCTCTTACCCGGTAGGGGAGATGAGAGGAGAGCAGCTTTCCCTACGGTTCACCTCTTGACCCGCGCACCTGCTGGCGTGCTAAACCGCTTGGTATGCCCGCCCATCCCCTGACGTGGCCCACGCGCAAGCCGGGCCGGCTGCTGCTGACCCTGCTGGTTCTCGGTGCCGGAAACGCCCTGGCCGCCCCGGACGTGTTCATCGCTTACCCGCCGCCCGAGTACCGCGTGCGCTACGCCAACGTAATCGTGGAGGGCAGCGTCACCCCCGGCGCGACCCTGACCATCAACGGCAAGGCGGTTGCCGTCGGCCCGGACGGCCTGTTCATGGAGTGGTGGCCGCTGAAGGCGGGGGTCAACACCCTGAAATTCGTGACCCGCCAGGGCAAGCAGGCCGGCAGCGCGACCCTGCGCGTGACCCGCACGCTGGCTCAGGGGATGCCCGCTACCCCCACCGCCATTGCCCGCACCAGCGTCACCCCGCGCGAGAACATCGAATTCTGGGACGCCGCCCGCGACTCGCCCGCCGAACGCACTGTCCTCATTTCCTTTCAGGGGTCGCCCGGCGGCAAGGCCAGCTTTCGCGTGGCGGGCGGCCCGCCGCTGGCCCTGCGCGAAGGCCCCGCCGGCACGTACAGCGGGCAGTACACCCTGCCCGAGAACGCCAGCGCCCTGAACGCCGCCATCACCGTGTCCCTGACCGGCAGGAACGGCCGCACGGTGTCCGCCGCCGCCCCGGGCCGCCTGACCAGCCTGCAGGGTGCCCTGAAAACCGGCGTGCAGAAACCCGGCAGCGTCCGGGGTCTGGGCCTGAACGACGCCACGACCCTGGCGACCACCCTCACGGGCGAACCCGCCCTGTACCCGCGGGACGGCATGACCTTCACCCTGGTGGGGCGCGTGGGCCAGGATGTTCGCGCCCGCCTCGGCAGCGGCAACAGCGTCCTGATCACCGCCCGGCAACTGACTGTGACGCCCGGCGCCCCGCCCCTGGCCCAGAGTGGCCCCCTGAGCATCAATTCGATCGCCGCTGTCCCCACGCCCCCGGCCAGCGCTTCAGGGGCGGTGTCCGGCAGTGTTCCGGTTCCAGTCACCGCCGCTGTTTCGGTGCCCCCGGTGCCCGTAATCACTGTGCCTGCGGTTCCTGCCACGCCATCTTCGAGCCCCGCCGTTTCTGCCACTCCGGTTCTGTCCACGACAACCGGCCCAGCTCCCGCCTCTGCCGCTTCACCGGTTTCCACGCTGGCCCCGCCTCCTGTCGAAATTGCGCCCGTGTCGCCCCCCCAGGTGATGGATGACCTGCAACTGCGCATTCCATTGAACGGCGCTCGCGTGCCTTTCCAGTTGCAGCAGAGCAACGCCAGCCAGGTGCAACTGAACCTGTTCGGCCTCCTTCTTCCCCCCACGCCCCCTACGCAGACGCACCCGCTGCTGCGCGGCGTGACCATTACGCCCTCCCCCGGCAGCACCCTGGTCACCGTCGACCTGAACACCACGCAACTGTGGGGGTTCACCGCCAATTACGACGGCCCCGACCTCGTCCTGACCATCAGGCAGGCTCCCGCATTGAACCGCACGCAACCCCTGGCCGGGCGTACTGTCACCCTCGACCCCGGTCACGGCGGCACGCAGAAAGGCGGCGCGGGCAGCCTGCGCGTCCCCGAGAAAGGCATCGTGCTGCCCATCGCGCTGCGCGTCGCGGAACTCCTGCGTGCCCAGGGCGCAAACGTCAACCTGACCCGCACGGGCGACGTGACCCTGGGCCTGTACGAACGCGACCTGAGCGCCGAAGCGGCGGGCAGCGACCTGCTGGTCAGCATCCACGCCAATGCCCTGGCCGACGGACGCGACCCACGCGGCATTCGCGGCCCCGAGGTGTTCTACACCCACCCCCAGGCGCAAGCCGTGTCGCAGGCCATATTGAACCAGCTTCGTGCCCGTCTGCCCGACCTCGGCCCCGGCCAGGGCCTGATGCCTGAGGCCAACCTGGCCCTGACGCGCCCCACCACCCAGATCAGCCTGCTGGTGGAAACCGCGTACCTGACCGACGCCGGAAACCTCCGCACCCTGATGTCCCCCGAAGGCAGGGAACGCTTCGCGCAGGCCATTGCGCAGGGCATCGTCGACTTCTACGTCTCTCAGGCAAAGTAAACGACATGGGCGACAGGTGAGGAAGGCCCTCAGAAACCAGTTAACGACCCTGGCTACTCTGGTCTCATGAAAAGAAACACCCTGCTGGCCCTGCTGGCCGCCCTCCCGCTGACCCTCGCCGCCGCGCAGGAAATCCAACCCATCAACCCCAGCCCGCTCCCCCCCGGCCCAGCCGAACCCTTCCCCACGCCCCTCACCCCACAGGTGCCCACGCCCCAAACGCCCCCCGGCCCTCAACCTGTCCCTAATCCCGTACCCACCGCACCCAGTGTTTTCGCCAGCCTGGTCGGCGTAACCGCTACCCTCTCCAGCCCCCTGACCCTGAAAGGCAAGGCCACCCTGGTATTCACGCTGAAAAGCACCCTGAACAACGACCTGACCCTCATGACCAACCGCGACAACCGTCAGAACTGCGCCTTTGCCCCCAGCCTGCGCGTCCTGAAGGTCGGCACCCGTGAAGTGGTGTACCCCGACGGCAGCGGAAACGCCATGCTGTGCGCCCAGGACATGAAAACCGACACCCTGAAGGCCGGCGGCAGCGTGCGCTACACCCGCACCGTGACCCTGCCCGCCGGGGAGTACATGGTGGAAGGCTGGTATCTGAGCCTCGCCGGGGAACAGCGAGTGAAAGTGGCCGCTCAGCCGATACGGGTGACGGTGAAGTAACACGACCTCCGATTGATTCCCTGGCAGTGGCGGGCCGAACGCTGGCCGGGAGTTCGTGGAGGGACAGCCGGGTGCGCTTTCCCGACGGTGCGGGCACGCAGCGCCCGTGTCAGATTTTCAATGGCGTAAGCCTGGCATGTCGGGATGACTGGCGAGTTCAAGTTGCTAGCGCACTCAGGCGCTGCCAGAACGATGACCGTCCCTGGTGAAGTGGGGGGATTTCCCTGGGCGGCACCGGCGAACCTCAACCTGACCGCACCGGGCCGGACAGCGAAATCACCTGCACGTCCTGCTCAGGAATGAACCTGTCCTGAAGGCTGACATAGAATTTTCCTTCCTGGCCCCAGAAGAGAATCAGGGCGTCCGGCTGATCCAATCTGAACTGGGAGAGCGGGTAGGTTTCGGTCAGGGCGGTGGTTTTGAGCCGTTCGCCTCCCCGGTAGCGTTCCTGCAAGTGGGCGAAGGTCGGTTCGCTCTCGAAGGCTATGCGGGCGCGTTCCTTCTCGTCGAGCTGGGTGCGTTCATGCTGGCGGTCAGGCCGAAGTTGAAAAACATGCTGCCGCCCGAACTCGCGGACATACTTGCGGGCCGAAAGGGCATTGGCCTCGTCGTTGGGCGTGAGCGCCAGCAGGTTACCGATGCCTTCCAGAGACACGTCCGCCGTCGTGGCGCTGAGCAGGCTGCCGTAATAGGCGTTCAGGCCCGTCAGTTTCGCCTGCCGCACGTTGTCGAGGTTGGTGTCGGCCAGCAAGACGTCCGCTCCGGCGCGTGTCAGGGCGCTGGCGATATCCCGCCCCAGCGGGTGCGCTCCCACGATCAGGTAACCGTCGCGCTCCGCCTCGGTCACCCCGAGCGCCCTTGCCACGGGCTTGGCGGTCAGGCTCGCCAGCACCACCGTGCCCACGATCACCGCGAAGACCAGCGTGACCAGCGTTTCTGCGCCGGGCACGCCCAGTTCCTGAAGGCGCGTGGCGAACAGGGCACTGATGGCCGCCGCCACGATGCCGCGCGGGCCGACGTAACTGATAAAGAGCCGTTCTCTCAGGTTCAGGCTCGTCCCGGTGGTGCTGAGCAGCACGCTGGCGGGCCGGACCAGCAAGACCACCGCCGTCAGCAGCAGCAGGGGGGCGGGCTGGAAGACGCCCAGCAGCGCCTCAGTGCGGATATTGGCGGCCAGCGCCACGAAGATGGTCGAGAGGAGGATCACCACGATCTCCTCCTTGAAGTGCAGAATGCCCTCCACCTGGCTCAGTTTCGAGTTCGCCAGCAGCACGCCCATGAGGGTCACGGTCAGCAGGCCGCTTTCCGGGGCGAACGCGTCACTCAGCCCGAAAGCCAGCAGCACCCACGCCAGCACCGAGGGGTTGATCAGGTGCTCGGGCAGCCAGTCGCGCCTGAGCACCAGCACCAGCAGGCCGCCCATGATGAGGCCCAGGGCGGTTCCCACGCCCACGAAAGACGCCACATGAAAGACGGTGGCCGAGAGCGCCCCACCCCGCGTTTCACTCCTGACCCACTCGAAAGCGATGGCGGCAGCCAGTGCCCCGATCGGGTCGATCAGAATCCCTTCCCAGCGCAGTACGCTACTCACTCGCTCGTTCGGGCGGATGTTCTTCAGCAGCGGCGCGATCACGGTCGGCCCGGTCACGATCACCAGCGCCCCGAACAACACCGCCACGCTCCAGGACAGTCCGGTGATGAAGTGCGCCGCGGCGGCGGCCAGCCCCCAGGTCAGCAGCGCCCCCCAGGTAATCAGCCGCCGCACCGCCTGGCCGTGCCCGGACAGGTCGGAGAACCTCAGGGTCAGCCCGCCCTCGAACAGGATGACGGCAATGGCCAGCGAGGTCATCAGGGATAGCCCCTGCCCGGTCAGCACCGCGCCGGGAGCCAGGACGTGCGAGACCGGGCCGAGAAGAAACCCGATGAGCAGCAGCGGCAGAATGGCCGGAATACGCCAGCGGGCGGCGAGCAGTTGCGCCAGCAGGCCCAGCGCCACGATGACCGGCAGGGCCACGATAGGGTGGTCGAAGTGCAGCATCCGGCCCCTACCTTAACTGCCAGACCTGAACCCAGACCTGAACGAAGACAGGAAACGCCGCCCGGCCCCTGCCGACCCACGGTAGGCTCCGTTCGCTCAGGAGCTCGGCCCCGCCCCCTCCCCGAGTTCCGGCGACCAGACCACACTGCGGTTGCGGCCCCCGGCCTTAGCGGCGTACAGGGCGGCGTCCGCCCGCTGGAAGCAGTCGCCCTCCGTCCCCCAGTCCCCGCGCCGCGCGATCCCGGCGGAGACGGTCACCCTGCCGCCCGGCAACGCCGCGAAGCGGGTGTTCTCCACCGCCTGGCGCAACCGCTCGGCCAGGGCGGCGGCAGCAGACGATCCCGGCGTGCGGAAGATCACCGCGAACTCTTCCCCACCGTAGCGGTAAGCCTGGTCGGACGCCCGCAGCTGCGACTGCAACACCTGCCCAAGTTGCGTGAGCACCTCGTCGCCCACGGCGTGACCGTGCGTATCGTTGATGGCCTTGAAATGGTCGATGTCCAGCAGGCACAGCAGATCGGCAGGCTCCATGGAGGCCACGTCCTGGTCAAACTGGCGGCGGTTGGGCAAGTCCGAGAGGTGATCGCGGTGGGCCTGCTGAGCGTAGGTCGCCACCAGTTGCAGCAGCTGGAAGCGGCTCCTGAGGATCCCCAGGCTGATCCAGAAGCCCGTGTAGGACAGGGCCAGCAGAGGCAGGTAAACCGTCAGGTAAGTCTGCATGTCCCCGCGCAGTATGGGCAGCAGCACACCGTTGGGTACGAATACCAGCAGCAGCCGCCACCACAGGTTGGGCACGTCCAGGCGCGGTGCAAACAGGTTGACCGAGCGGCCCAGCACGCCCGCCGCGACCACCACGCTGACCGCGCTGAAGGCCGCGACCAGAACCCCCGCCCCCCCGAGGTGAAGGCGGTACAGCAGCAGGGGAATCAGGCCGATGAGGCCCGCCCGCACCCCCTTGCGCAGGGCCAGGTAGGCGATGGGCACCGCGCGCATATCGATGATGATGCCTGGGGCGATCTCCGCCGGGTAGAGCATCAGCGGGACCGCCAGCAGGGACAGCAGCGTGACCCGCTGCCAGTGAACCTGGCGGCTGAGCATGTCCTGGGCGCTGCGGTAGGTCAAGCTAAGCAGATAGATCAGTGTGACCAGCACACAGAGATTAAGGAGCAGGTGCGAGAGCAAGGTGGAGCCTCCTGACACGCTGCACGCTACCCGTCAGGGCGTTGCAAAACGTGAGTTCGGGTTAAGCACAAAAAGTTTCACTTATAGAATAAGGGGATGGGTTGACCAGTACGCCAGATTGAAATCACCGAAGCGGATGACCTCCAGCTCCGCGAACCTGGATGAATCCCTACATTCACCCGAAAGTGCGACTGAGAGCCAGTATCCTTTGAGAGCCAGTATCCTTCGCCTGCACCGCACGGGAATGACCGTGCAGCAACTGTCTGCGCATTTTGACCGCAACCACCAGGCGATCCACAACGATCTGACCCGCTTCGAGCAGCACGGACTGGCGGGGCTGGCTGATCAAGCGCCCCGGCCACGCCCTACCAGGTTCACTTTCCGAGCGCAAGGTTGAAGCCATCGTCTGAAATCAAGATTCTGAAGGGTGTGGTGAGCGGCGACCACGTCCACATCCTGGTGAGTGCACCGCCAACGATGGCACCGAGCGAAATCATGCGACGTATCAAGGGACGAAGTTCGAGCAAACTGATGGAAGAATTTCCACGATTGCAGCGGGAATTTTGGCGACGGCGTAACTGCTCAGCACATAAATCGGGGGAATTAGGTAATAAATCGCATGATATTCATAGACAGCTTACGCAACCAAATCCGTCTTTTCCTAAATTTTACCTAAGCATTCTGTAAATGGACAATTCAATGTCGGTTTTTTGTCGTGTTTATCGTGCTGAGTAGTTACGATTTGTAGTTCACCCGAAATACCCCAGCAAATCAATCAGCATCCGCGCGTAATCGTCGGGCTTAATCCCTCGTTTTTCCAGTTTCACGCTCGGTGGGAAGGTCTGCACTTCCGTTTTGTGCGGGAAGCGTTTCAAGCCACTGGCGTCGTAGTCCAGTGATTTGTAGGCGAAGGTGATTTGCAGGTGGGTCATGGTTTCGCCGATGCTCAACACACGCCTGGCGACAGCGGTGAGCCGCAGCTTGGCGAGATCGATGAAGTTCTGCACTTCGGGCGTGGGCGGGCCGTATTTCTTGCGCAGATCGCGCTCCACGCGGGAAATGGCTTGCAGGGTGCGGGCCTCGGACAGCTTGCCGTAGGTGGCGATGCGGGCTTCCTCGTCAGGCTGGCCCTCACTGGTCACGAAGTATTCCGGCGTCAGGCGGGCGTTCACTGGCAGGTCGATAGACACGCTCAGCGGCGCTTCCAGTTTCTCGCCCTTCAGTTTGGCGACGGCTTCCGCCAGGAGTTCCGTGTACACGTCGATGGACACCGCCTGAACGTGCCCGTGCTGTTCCTCGCCCAGGATGTTGCCCACGCCGCGAATCTCCATGTCCTTCTCGGCCAGCAGGTGCCCGCTGCCCAGGTCTTGCAGGTCGGCGATGGCCCACAGGCGGCGCTGCGCATTCTCGGTCATGCGCGGCGGGTAGAACAGGTAGGCGTAAGCGGTCTGTGAACGGCGTCCCACGCGGCCCCGGAGCTGGTAGAGCTGCGCCAGGCCCAGCCGGTCGGCGCGTTCAATCAGGATGGTGTTTGCTTCGGGAATGTCCAGGCCCGTCTCGACGATGGTGGTGCTGAGCAGCACGTCGAACGCGCCCTGCTCGAAGCCCAGCATGATCTCCTCCAGTTCCTCCTCGTTCATGCGGCCGTGCGCCACGCCGATGCGCGCTTCCGGCACGAGGTTGCGCAGGTAAAGGCTGCGCGCGCCGATGGAGGCGATGCGGTCGTGAATGTAGAAGACTTTGCCGCCGCGCTCGATCTCGCTGATGATGGCGTCCCGCACGGTCACGGGGTCGAAGGGCGCGAGGATGGTCTGAATGGGTTTGCGGCCCTTGGGGGGCGTCTGGATGCTGCTCATGTCGCGCAGGCCCACCATGCTCATGTACAGGGTGCGTGGAATGGGCGTGGCCGAGAGGGCCAGGGTGTCCACGGCGCGGATGTCGTCGGGGATGTCCACCTTGCCGGCGCTCAGGTCGGGCATGCCGCGCAGGGCGCGCAGTTTCTCTTTCTGCGAGACGCCGAAACGGTGTTCCTCGTCCACGATGATCAGGCCCAGGTCTTTGAACTCGATGTCGCCCGAGAGAAGGCGGTGCGTGCCGATCAGGATGTCCACCCGCCCGGCCTTCAACTCGGCCAGGATGTTCCGGGCGTGTTTCGGGTCGGTAAAGCGGGAGAGGCCCTCGACGCGCACGGGCAGCCCTTTGAACCGCTCCACGAAGGTCGAGGTGTGCTGCTCGGCCAGCAGCGTGGTGGGCACCAGAATTGCTACCTGTTTGCCGTGACCCACCACGCGGTGCGCCGCCCGCAGCGCCACCTCAGTCTTACCGAACCCCACGTCCCCGGAAATCAGGCGGTCGGCCGGGTTGGGTTTCTCCAGGTCTTTCATGGTGTCTTTCAGGGCGCGCACCTGATCGGCCGTCAGGTCGAACTTGAAGTTCTGCTCCACCTGCTCGTCCCACTCGGGTTGCGCGGGAAAGGCGTTGCCGGGCGTGACCTGGCGCGCGGCGTACTGAATGAGGAGTTTCCCGGCAACTTCCTCGGCGTTCTTGCGGGCGCGTTCCTTGGCCCTGGCCCAGTCCTTCTTGTCGAAACTGCTCAGCACCGGCGGGTCGTCGGTGGTGCCGGGGTGACGCCGCAGCACCGGCAACTGCTCGATGGGTACGCTGAGCCGGGCGCCGCCCCGGTACTCCAGGTTCAGGTAATCGCGCGTGACGCCCAGCACCTTGCGCGTCTCCAGACCCTCGAAACGCCCGATGCCGTGTTCCGGGTGAATCAGGAAGTCGCCCACATGCAGGCCCAGTGCGTCCGTGACGGGTCGCCCCGCGATCTTCTTCCCGCGTAGCGCACTGCCGCCCTGAAAGCCATAGATCAGGTCTTCGGTGATCACGACTGTTTTATGCTCGGGGATGACGAATCCGCCCTCGCCCCCGGCCCGCAGGAAGCCCAGCCTGCCTGCCGGGAGGCGCGGGATGGTCAGCCAGGGAATCTCGTGCGTGTTCAGCAGCTTGTCGGCCAGATAGGCAGCGGTTCGGTCATGCCGAACCAGAATGAACACGCGGTAACCCGCCCCGCGCCACTCCTGCACGTCTTTTTCCAGGTCGTTCAGCCGGGCGCGGTAGAAGGGGAGAGGCTGCAAGCCCGTGTCCAGATCAGGTAATTCCAGCGGCGCACGCCCGAAACTGGTGACCTCGCGCCCCGCCAGTTTCGGCCAGAGCGTATCCGTCAAGATACCCAGGCTGCTCGCGTAGAACTCCGGCGAGTCCAGAAACACCCGCCCCGGCAGCAATTCCAGGCGCGTGGCGTCCCATTTTGTGTCGGTCAGGTACTCGCTCGTCGGCTCTACCGTGAACGACTCGATTTTCACGCCCGTCAATTCGCCTGGTTTAAATTGCCGCAGGGTGTCCAGTTCATCCCCGAAGAACTCGGCGCGCAGCCACACGGCGTCCTCGGCCTCGGCAGGCAGGCCCGCGCCCGCTGCCAGGCGCAACTCCAGCGTGTCGCCCTTGACCTCGAAACCCGGTTCCTCACCGCGCTCGTAGCCGAAGGCCTCCAGACGGGCGAGCAGCGCCTCACGCGGGTAACTGGCCCCCACCTTCAGGGTCAGGGCGTGATCCTCCGGGCGGGCCGGGAACAGGTCGAGGGCCGTATTCACATCCAGCACCACATGGTCGTGCCTGGCGTCCCAGTCACGCAGGCCGGGGTTCACACTCACCTTCGCGCCCAGCACGCCCGCCGAGGTGTAATTCCCCAGTCTGTCCGGTGTGGTCAGCAGCACGGCCGGGCCAGGAAAAGCCGCGAACAGAGCCGCACGGGCAATTTGCGGCAGCAAAAGCAGGTTGCCAGGTGGGGCAGCATCAAGCAATTTAGAAAGGTTGGGCGCGGCAACAGTCACCCAGGGATTTTACGCCTGCAAGGTAATTTCAGCAGGTCAGGCCGCACAGTGAATTAAACTGACCGAACATGACAGTGCCGGACATGCGGATCAGAGCCGCTATCAACGACATTCAGGGTTGGCTGAATCAAATCCCCGTGCCAGGGGAAGCGGTCGTGCGGCAGGCTATTATTCTCCGCTTACTTGACGCTGCTGGATTCAATATCTGGAATCCGCTAGAAGTGGTTCCGGAAGAGACAAACGCTACGGGTCATCGTGCTGATTTCCTCGTCCGGGCCGGGGAGGGCAAGTTCGCCCTGGAAATCAAGGGCATGAATGTCGCCCTCAACCAGAGCCATTACCAGCAGGCCGCTACCTATGCCGTGAATGAAGGGACGCGCTGGGCCATCGTGACCAATGGGCGCGTCTGGGTGGTTATCGACGAGCACCTGCCTGGGCGCTGGGACGAGCGTGTGGCCCTGAAACTTGAACTGGGACAGGATGAATTCGCTGACGACCTTGCGTTGCTTCTGAACCTGAGCGCATGGCGAGATGACCTTTTTGTGGCCGCCATAGCTCAAATAACGGAGCGCCAGAAATGGCGTCACGACGCTGAAAAAACTCGCCGAGAAAAGATACCTGTGATTGAGGAAATTCAACGAAAATATGGCCTTGGTTTTGAACTCGCAGTGGAAGCGGCCATAGATATGCACCGCATCACTGAGGCGGAGGGCGAAATTTTGCGTGGCGCGACAATAGCCTGGCAGCCCTATGTAGCTATTTCGTCATCTGCGCCGGCTGAACTGAAAAAGGGCATCGTCACGGAGCATCTTTCATTGCCAGGTAAAAGTTCAGAGCCGCATCCGGCTCGGCAAGTTGAATTCGCCTTCAAAGCCAGGAAGGCTGAGGCAACAGCCATCTGGAATGAAGCGGACAACATCTGGACGATTAAGAAGGGGAGTACGGCGCTAGATCGAGTACCGGACTACGGCAAATGGCTCGCAACTGAGCGAGAGAAGCTAATTTCGGAGGGCATTCTCCGCCGCATCGGTGACGGCCTGCTCGAGTATGTTGAAGACCACAATTATACCTCACCGAGTAACGCAGCCTTTTATATTGCTGGACGTTCGTGTAGCGGCTGGGATTGCTGGAAAGATTCAAGTGGACAGCCAGCCAGCACTTATCGTAAGTCCAACTAAACCCTCGTTCCCCGTAAATTTCGTTCAACCTGAGGCTCAGGCGAACCGAGCAGTGCATCCGTTCCGCTGTGTGCTGGCGTGATTGCTCATCCGAGCCTTTGCGATGTAGGCGCCGAGTTATTTGGGTGGGGTGTGGGGATGATTTGCGCGGATGAAAAGTGAACCCGCTCCTGGTCGGGCGGGTGGCCTCGATAAGGAGCGGGTTGCTGGGCTTTCTGGGTTTAGGTTTACTGCACTTCGTACCAGTGGACGGCCAGGGTGGTCATGGAGCCGCTCACGGTAGAGCCGCTGAGCTTCAGGCCAGTGGGGCGACCAGCGAACAGGGGGAGCAGTTTGGTAGCGCTGTTGGGCAGTTGCACTTTCACCGTCTGGCCCTTTGTGGGGTTCATATTGATGACCTGCAGGTAACGGCGATTCTGGTAAGACCACAGGTGAGCCACGCCCTGGTTATTCGCAGTGGTGACGGTCAGGGGGGTGCGTTGGCCGTTCATGAGGACAGGAGCCAGCAACTTCACCTCGCCGGCCAGGGCTTTCAGTTCCGTGTTCAGGCCCTTGTAGCTGGCCAGGTCGTTGGTGGTGTCCAGGTAGGTGTAGTACAGGATGCCTTTCACGCCTGCGCCCAGCGCCTGGTTGGTCATGCTGTTCAGTTCGCGGGGCGTGGGGTAGCGCCCGTTTTTCCAGTGGAATGCCTGGAGGTTGGCGATGGGCAGGGTGCCTTTGGCGCTGGATTCCCGTACCAGTTGCTTCATGACCGGGTAAACGACATTCACGGGGTCACCACCGTCGATGGGGTAACTCTGGTTGCCGACGGCGTCGGCCCGACCGAAGTAAGCGGAATGGCTGTTCGCGAACGAGATCGCCATGCTGGTGTAAGTGAGGTGATTGCTGTCCAGAGTTTTCACGGCGTCGTGGCGTCTGAGCAGTTCTTCAGGAGTAATAAGGTTGTTGCAGTCGTCCGCGATCATCCAGCCCAGCACGGCGGGGTGGCTTTTCAGGGTGTTGATGGACGTGCTGTTGAAGTCCTCGACCATGAGTTTCATGCCGCGTGACTGGGCGGCGTCAAGCAGTTTGCGGTAACCCTCAAGGTCGCCTTCGGGATCAAACATGGTGGCGTTCATGGTGTTGAAGCCCAGATCGGCAATGGCGTTCATGTCGCGCATGCGCCGGGCTTCGTTGCCGGCCCATGACACGTGGTAGAAGCCCATGGGGAACATGGGTTGGCTATTCACCAGCAGGGTGCCGTCGGTGCGAACCTGCGCCGTGACAGGGCCACTGGTGGTGGCCGTCAGGGCCAGGGATTCCAGGGTGTTGGTGGCGGCGCTGACCTGTTCGGGCGTGGCCGTCGTTTCGGCGGCGCCGGATTCACTGCTGTTACTACCGGGCGTGGACACCGTGGGGCTGTTGACCGTCGGGGCAGGGGTGGGCGTGGTCGAGCAGCCTACCATCAGGAGTGCCAGGGTACCCAGCAAGAAACCAGTTTTTTTCATTGATCTTCCTTCGGAAACCCGGCCAACTTCTTGTCTGACAGACAGGAGAAGTCCCGTGGGCTTTGCGTCCCCTCCTCACGGAGGGTTTGCCTTTATCGAGAAGCGAAAAGTGAGGGCCAACTGATGTCAATCGCTGCCTACTCTGAAGCGCGCTGAACCGCAGCACACTCAAACACAGAGATTAACTGTTAATGAACCTAGCGCGCCTGTTCTGACGAAACTCCTACAACCAGGCTCTCATAAATGCATAACCTCACACCTTTCCCAACGAAGGTGAAAAAGCCTCTTTCTCTGGCAGGGCCAGGCAGGGTTACGCCACATGAATTACTTGACTTCGTAAATGGCGACTTGAAGGGGACGTAACCGTCCACTGACTTCCAGGCCGCGACGGTTCAGAGTCCGGCCCAGGGTGCTGATGGGCTTCCACTGAGTAGGGGGTTCAGGGAGCTTCAGGTTGACCAGGCGGTCGGCGGTGCGGCTGCTGTTCAGGGCCATTACAAAACCTTTCTTCTGGCCTTCCTGCGATTCGCCGCGCAGGTACACCACCAGCGGCTGGCTGCCGGTGCCGTCTTGCAGAGGCATCAGCTCGCCGCTCAGCAGGTAGGGGGCCAGGAAGCTCACTTCATGCGCCACACCTTGCAGGGTCGACCACATCACGGGTTCCTGGTTCAGGTCGACTTCTCTGGCACGGTAAGCGTAGTACACCACGCCTTTCATCCCCGCCATGATGGCCTGGTAGGTCATGTTGCGCAGTTCCACCGGACTGGGTTTACGCCGGCCCCACAGGAAGCTCTGAAGGTTGGCAATGGGCACGGTGCCTTTGAGGTGGGCACTCTGCACGGCGCTGCGCATCATGGGGTAGGTGACGCTGATGTCGTCATTCCCGATCGGGTAACTCTGGTTGCCGATCAGGTCGGCGGTGCTGAAGTAAGGAGTCTCGGGGCGGTTTTGCGCCACGGCCAGACTCAGGTAAGTCAGTTTGTTCGGGGTGGCCTTCTTGAACTGCTCGTTGCGGGCTTCGACTTGTTGCGGCGTGAGTTGCGCGTTCGCGTCGTCGGCAATTTTGAATCCGAGCAGGGCGGGGGAAGCGCTGATCTTGCGCCTGTTCTCGGGGGTCAGACCGTAAGGCATGACGAACACCCCGGATTCCTGTGCCTGCTTCAGGAAAGACTGGAAATTCGCGGCGTCCAGTTCGTTGATTCCTTCTGTAATCACGAAATTAAACCCGGCGCCGGCCAGGCGTGACAAGTCCTGCTGGCGGCGTTCCGGCGTACCGTTCCTTGCCCAGGACACGTGGTAGAAACCCAGTGGGAAGAACGGCTGGCCGTTGACCAGGATGGTACCGTCGGTGCGGTGGGTGGCAACGGTGGGGAGTCCTTTTTTCAATTGCGTTACCGCTTCCGGTACAGCTGCCGCCAGGGGATCTTGCTGCCGGAACAGGTTGCAGGCAGTCAGGCATCCCAGTGTCACCCCAGCCAGCAGGGCGGCAGGCAGCGGACAGGTGGCGTAAAAGGGCCGCTTCATCTCTCCGACCGTAGACCGGCCTCATGAGAGGGCAATCAGCGCCGTTCTCAGCGCAGCAACAGGTGCAGTCGGCGGCGTTCTTGGGGGGACACCAGGTAATACCACAGGCCACCGATCTTGCGGTTGACGCCCTGCACACTCACGGTTTGCTGGTGACTCAGCAGGTAGTCGTGTCGCTGGCGCAACTCCACCACTTCTGACGGCGAGAAGTTCGTGCGCAGGTGGTGTTGCAGTTGTCCCAGTACGCGGTTCAGCTCGTCCGGCGACAGTTGTCCCAGCGAACCCATCAGGCTGCGCAGCACTTCCTGCTGGCGGGTGTTGCGGCCCAGGTCCCCGCGCGGGTCTTGTTTACGCATGCGCGAGTAGGCCAAGGCCTGCTCACCGTTCAGTTTCACCTTGCCCGGTTCAAAGGACTGTCCGTCCAACTCGAAAGCGAAAGGGGGATTCACGGTGACACCGCCCACCAGATCGATAACCTGCTGAAAACCGCCCATGCTGATCTCCACGAACTTGTCCATGGGAATCCCCAGGAACTGCTCCACCGCCATGGTTTGCAGGGTGGCGCCGCCGATGGCGTAGGCCGCGTTGATTTTCTCCACTTCGTGTTCAGGAATCTGGGCGCGGGTGTCGCGGGGAATACTTAAAAAAGAAAGGACACGGGTTTTTGGGTCAAACGTCAAAACGACCAGTACGTCGGCCCGACCCTTATCCAATTCATTTTGATCGTTGCCTATCAGCAGTACATGAATTTTGGTGTTGGTGCGTACCCGTTCCAGAAAACTGGCGGGGGCCAGCTTCACCGGGGCAGGCGCGGGCGGCGCCGCTGGCGTTTTGGGCACAGGGGCTGTGGGGACTGACGGCGTCTGCGCGGTAGGTATGGCGTCGGGAACGGCTGGGCGGGCCACCGTCTTGGGGGTCGGGGGCGGGGTTGTCGTGGGAACTGGAGGCGTCTTAGGGGCTGGGGCCGTCTTGGAGGGTGAGGGCGTTCCGGAAACTGGTTTTGCCGGGCTGGGTTTGTAACGTCCCATCGAGACAGGCTGGTCGGCCGGTGGGGGCGGCAAATCCTTGAACACCGGGTCGTCCAACACGCCGGGCAGGGGCGGGAACCCGTCTCCGTCGAGTTCCTTGTACACTTCCTGACCCAGGAGTTGCACCTCGCGGTGCCGCTGGTAGGTGAACAGTCCGCCTGCGGCCACCAGCACCAGCAGCAGAATCAGCAGCCACCACCAACGACGCATGCCCTGAACTATACGGGCCATACGGCCCGCCCGGCAGCGGTTGCCCCTGTCCTTAAAGTTCACCTGAAGGAGCCGGGCAGGGGGCACGGTATGCTGGTTTTACGGCCTCCTTTCCCCTGATGTCTACGCCCGCCCCCACCCCACCCACCGCGCCGGCTGCGCCCGGCCTGCGTGCCGGCATGCTCTGGACTGTGCTGGGGCAGGGTACGTTCTCGGCGGCGCAGTGGCTGATGGTCATTTTGCTGGCCCGCAGCGGCGGTGCCGAGGCGGTCGGGGTGTACTCGCTGGGGCTGGCCCTGACCGCCCCGCTGTTCCTGCTGCTGGGCCTGCAGCTGCGGGGGGTGCAGGCCACCGACGCCGCGCAGCAGTACCAGTTCAGTGATTACTTCACGTTACGCCTGCCTAGCATGTTGCTGGGGCTGCTGATCACGGCGGGCCTGGCCGGGCTGTACCCCCACGCCAGCGGGGCCATCTGGTGGCTGGGCACCGCCAAGGCCCTGGAGGGTATCAGTGACGTGTTGTACGGGCGCATGCAGCAGCGTGAACGGTTGGACTGGATCGCCCAGTCCACCATGCTGCGTGGCCTGCTGGGCCTGGCGCTGCTGGGCGGTCTGCACCTGCTGACCCGCAACCTGACCTTCAGTGCGGCGGGCGTGGCCGCAGCGGGCCTGACCACGCTGGTGCTTTTCGACTTACCGCGTGCCCGGCAGGTGGCCGCAGGCCGCTGGTGGCAGCCGCCGCTGTCCGGCTCATTGCTGAAACTGGCCCTGCCGCTGGGCTTGGTGCTCGCGCTGGTGTCTCTGGGCACCAACCTTCCACGGCTCTTTATCGAGCACCAGCTGGGCAGTGGGTCGCTGGGCGTGTACTCGGCCCTCAGTTACGTCAGTGTGGCGGGCAGCGTGCTGGTGGTCGCGCTCGGAACGGCCCTGACCACGCGCCTCTCACAGCACTACGCCCGCGCGGAAAAGGCCGCTTTTCTGAGGCTTTCCCTTCTGTTGACCGCCGGGGCAGGGGGGGTAGGGGCGGCCCTGACACTGTTGAGCGGGGTGGCGGGCGGCCCGATGCTGCATCTGTTGTACGGCCCGGAGTACGCGGCCTACACCAAGCCTTTTTTCTGGTTGACCCTGGCCGGCTCGGCGGGCTTTCTGGCCTCCTGCGCCGGTTTTGCGCTCACGGCGGCGCGGCGCTTCAAGGAGCAGTTGCCGCTGTTCGTGGGCGTCACTCTGATCCTGGCGGCCGCGTGCTGGTGGTTTATTCCGCGTCAGGGGCTGCTGGGCGCGGCGACCGCTGGCCTGATCGGCTCGGCGGCGCAGCTGCTGGGCAGTTGGTTTATCGTGGTGCAGGCCTTACGCCCCCTGCGCGCCCCACCCCCTTTGCAAGGAGACGCCTGAATGCCCACCGCACCCACGCCCATACGCGTCCTTCATCTGACCGGCAATCTGGACCGTGGCGGGATCGAAACCTGGTTGAAGAACGTCTTGCAGCGCGTGGATCGCCGGCAGGTCGCCATGGACATCATGGTGGTCAGCCCTGCCCCACATGAAGGCCACTACGAAGCGGAACTCAGGGCCCTGGGGGCGCGCATTCTCCGCATGCCGTCCACCAACCGGCCGCTGAAATTCCTGCCGGCTTACCTGAGTGCTCTGCGGCAATTTGGCCCTTACGACGTGGTTCACAGCCACATTCACCACTTTGGTGGCATAGTGCTGCTGCTGGCGCGGCTGGCCGGCGTCAGGGTGCGGGTGGCGACCAGCCACAGCGACACCCTGAAGCTTGATCTGGCGGCCAGAAATGGCCGGTATGCGTACCTGACTCTGATGCGGGCCGCCTTGCAGAGCAGCGTTACCCACCGTCTGGCGGTAAGTCAAATGGCGGCCCGCGCCCTGTTCGGCCCAGACTGGCGGGCATTGGGGACTCAGGTCGTGAACCTGGGTGTAGATCTGCTAAGTCTTCAGCAGCCGCGTGACATTCAGCAATTACGCGGCCGCCTGAACTTGCCGAGCGGAATACCGGTACTGGGCCACGTGGGCCTGCTGCGCGCGGAAAAGAACCACCTGTTTCTGCTCGACGTGTTTCATACTTATCTGAAGCGTCACGGCCCGGCGTGCCTGCTGCTGGTCGGTGACGGTGAAGAGCGGCAGGCCATCGAGGCCCGCGTGGCGCAACTGGGGCTGACGGAGCAGGTGTACCTGCTGGGTTCGCGCTCCGATATTCCGGACCTATTGTGGCTTATGGATGTCTTCGTGTTTCCTTCCCACTTCGAGGGCCTGAGCCTGGCTTTCCTGGAGGCGCAGGCTGCGGGCTTGCCGTGCGTGATTTCCAGCAACGTGTCCATTCGGATGGAGGCCAGCCGGATGCCCCTGGTGGATGTGCAGAGGCTGGAGGTGGCGGCCGGGCCTGCCGTGTGGTCCGACGCCATTGCGCAGGCCGTGAAACGTGGCCGTCACGCACCGCCATACATGGACTTCGACGTGGGCGAGAAAACACAGGAACTGGTCGCGTTCTACCAGCGGGCTGTCGCAGGTGAAGGGTGAGGAGCAGTACAAGTGGCGGCAGTCGTGACGTTCCGCTGGACTGGCTTCCCAGCGCCCCCACCGTGACCCAGTTGGCCCGCACCGCCCCCTGGCTGGAAAGGGCCGTCACCTGGTTGCTCGGGGCGTTCATTGGCGTGCAGTGTTTCGGGCTGCCGCTGCTGGGCGTGGGGCCGTGGGCGCTGTGGCCTACCATGGCCGACGTGCTGTTCTGGGTGGCCCTGTTGTGCGCGGCCCTGTACCGCTGCCCGGTGCAACCTTACCTGCGGACTGTGTGGGGCGCCCTGCTGAGTGTGGGGGCGCTGTCCGTGGGTTCTTTCCTGCTGCTGCTGGTCATGCGGGACGGTCACCTGGGCGTGGCCGGGCCGTTCGGTGTTTTTCAGGTGTTCAAGCTGTTGCAACTGCTGGGCGTGTTCTGGATGGCAGGCCGCCTGTCCCTGGGCCGTGACGTGCTCAGAAGTTGGGAAGGGGCCGCTCGTGTGGGTTTTTTGGTCATCGTCGTGACGATCATCTGGACGTACTTCTCTCCGGCCATTCCGCAGTTTTTCGGGGATGTCCTGCCGCGTGGCCGGGGGGCGTCCGGCCCGTGGGAGTCGTACTACCTGCACAATGAGCGCGGCCTGGGTACGCTGGGGTACAACCACGCTTACGTGGCGGCCATGGTGCTGCTTCAGGGCGCTTTCCTGATGATGTTGCGCCCGGCCCGTAACCACACCTGGATTCTGCTGGGCATCGTGGTGGCGTGCTTCCTGTCCGGTGCGCGGGCGGGTCTGGTAGGCGCGGTGTTGTTCGTGCTGCTGGAGGGCCTGCGTACCCCCCTGCGTTCCACTCTGACGGTGCTGGCGGTGGGCGTGGCGGGCCTGTTCGCCATGCCTTACCTGCACGCTGACCTGAACACCCTGATTGCCCGGCAGGCCACCATTCTGGATGCCGGAGATACTGGCAACCTGGCAGGCCGGGGTGACATCTGGCAAACGTACTTGAGTGGCCTGAGCAGTGATCCTTTCCGGTTGCTGCTGGGCAGCGGCATGGGGTCGGCGGTGGCGAACAACGGCTCTAACGCGCACATGCTGGTGCTTCAGGTGCTGTATGAAACCGGGGTGGTGGGCCTTACGGTCATGGGTCTGCTGTTCTGGCTGCTGTTCCGGCAACTGGGCCAACTGAAGACCGGACGATCAGGCATTGCCATGAACCTGCTGGTGGGCCTGTGGGCCACATCGTTTGCGGCCGAGACCCTGTACCCCAATTCGGCCTTCGGTTCGTTCCTGCCGATGCTGGCACTGGTGCTGGTGGTGGCCCTGACCCCGGCACATTCCGAAACCCTTCAGGAACCCGTGACCCCGGTATCTGGCCCCCGTATCGTTGAATGGGAGGACTGACTGTTGAGGCTAAGTGTCGTACTGGAACAGAGGTTCATTCACACCGCTGACGGGGCGACCTTCGACAACGGTCACGCCACCTACACGCACTGGCAACGTTACCTGAACACTTTCGAGGAAGTGCAGGTGGTGGGCCGTTCGCAACTGGTGCAGGTCGTCCCGGACGGGTACAGGCGCGTGGATGGCCCGGCGGTCACGGTGCTGCACGTCCCGTACTACCAGGGGCCCGTGGGCCTGCTGAAACGCTTACCGCAGGTGTCCGCTGCACTGCTGTGCGGCCTTGAACCGCAGGAGGCCGTCATCGTGCGGCTTTCCGGGGTGCTGGGCCACCTGGCAGCAGGCCTGCGGTACTGGCAACGGCAACCCTTCGCGGTGGAGGTCGTCAACGACCCGTTTATGGGGTACGGCCCGGACGGTACGCGGCACCCCCTGCGGCCTGTGTTCCGCTGGATGCTCACGGCCCTGACGCGCTGGCAGTGCCGCCAGGCGGTGGCGGTGCAGTACGTGACCCGCCAGGCCCTGCAACGCCTTTACCCGACACGCCATGAGAACGTGTCGTTTGGCGTGTCGGACGTGCATTTACCCCCGGAGGCGTTCAGCGGGCCGCGTCAGTACGACCGCCCGGCCCGGCTGGCGGTGCTGGTCGGCATGCTGGAACAACGCCACAAGGCCGCCGACATTGCCATTGCCGCCCTGGCGAAACTGCGCGGGCAGGGACATGACGGGCAGGGACACGACCTGCACCTGCGAATTGTCGGGGATGGCCCACTGCGTTCCGAACTGGAAGCGCAAGCTGCCGCGCTGGGCATCGCGCCGTTCGTGGAGTTCGTGGGCCAACGCAGCACGCCCGCCGAGGTAAGGGGCGACTTACGGGAAGCTGACCTGTTCCTCATTCCATCCCGCACTGAAGGTATGCCCCGCGTGCTGCTGGAAGCCCTGGCGCAGGGTCTGCCGGCCATCGGGTCGGACGTGGGCGGTATCCCTGAACTGCTGGACGCCGCCCACCTGGTCAAGCCGGGTAGTGTGGAAGACCTGGCGCGGGCCTGGCAGGCGCTGGCGCTTGACACGGCGGCCCTGACCCGCGAAAGCGCCCGCAACCACCACGCCGCCCAGGAGTACGCCGATCACGTGCTGGACGGTCAGCGTACGGCCTTTCAACGCGTCGTGCGGCTCGCCACGGCCTCCCGGAGGGTCACCGCATGAAGAAACCCAAGACCATCCTGTACACCACCACCACCGCCATTGCCGCACTGGCCTTCTTTTCCGAGCAACTGGGTCACCTGCGCCGCGAAGGCTGGGACGTTCACTTCGTCACGCCCGCCGAACCGTCCGATCAGGTCAAGCGGGCCATTCAGGCCAGCGGGGCCACGCACCACACCCTGAATTTCGCCCGTGAAATCTCACCCCGGCACGACCTGCGTTCCCTGCTGGAAATGATCCGTATTGTCTGGAAGGTGCGTCCCGACGTGATCAATTTCTCCACGCCCAAGGCCGGACTGCTGGGCGGCATAGCCAGTGCGCTGCTTGGCACGCCGCTGCGCGTGTACTTCATTCATGGACTGCGCAGCGAAACCGCCGCCACCGGGAAACTGGCCCTGCTACGCCCCGTTCTGATGCTCATGGAACGCCTCACCTGCTGGTGCGCCCATGAGGTACTGTGCGTCAGTCCATCGAACCGCGACGAGGCCGTGAAACTGGGCATGGTTCCTGACCAGAAAATTCGCGTGCTGGGCGCAGGCAGTCCCGCCGGAATTCCCTTCGAGCGTTACGCTCACCCCGACCCGCAAGCGGTGGCGGCGGCGCGCCAGGAACTGAATTTACCGGAGGGGACGCCCGTCGTGGGCTTCGTGGCCCGCATGGCCCCGCAGAAAGGCATCGAGGAACTTTTGCTGGCCTGGCCCCTGGTTCACCAGCGTGTTGCCAACGCTAAGTTCCTGCTGGTCGGCACGCCTGACCCCGCCAACCCCCTCTCCGAGAAAGCCCAGCAGGCCTTCGAGACCGCCCCGAACCTCATTCAAGTGAAGTTCGAGGCGGACATGAGCCGCCTCTACCCGCTGATGACCGTGCACACCCTGCCCAGTCGCCACGAGGGTCTGGGCATGGTGGTGCTGGAAGCTGCGGCCAACGGCGTCCCCAGCGTCCTGACGGACGCCTCCGGCGTGCGTGATGCGGGCGTGCCGGGCGTCACCTGCCTGCAAGTCCCAACTGGAGACGTGCAGGCCCTCGCGGACGCACTGGTTCAACTGCTGACCGACCAGCCCCTGCGTGACCAACTGGGCCAGCAGGCGCAGGCGTGGGTCAAGCAGCACTTCGCGCAGGAGAGACTCTGGGCGCTGTGGGACGAATTTTACGCCCAGGCCTGGAAAAAGCAGCGTCGCCGTGCCAGGGCTGACCTGCGCCCCTGGGCGGTGGGAGCCGCCGTCCTGGCGCTGGCGCTGACGCGCCGCAGGCGCTGAAGGTCACCTGGGTCAAGTGGGCTGGCGGTCTGTCCAGCGCGCGGCCCAGTTCAGCGCCGAACTCAGGCCCTCTGACGTGGAACACTGCGGCGCCCAGTCGAGCCAGCGGCGGGCGCGGCCGATGTCGGCATATGCGCCGGCGCTGTCACCGGGGCGGCGCGGCGCTTCCCTGACTGCCAGGGGTTGCGGGGAAACCTGCTGGAAAGCCTCGACCAGCTCGCGCACCGTCACGCCGTTCCCGGTGCCGACGTTGATGATCAGGAAGGAAACGGGCGGCCCGGCCTCGGCTCGCTCGGTACTCATCCGCTCAGCATTGGCCCGCTCGAAGGCCTGCTCGAAGTGCTCCAGCGCCGCCACGTGCGCCTGCGCCAGATCCCACACGTGAATGTAGTCGCGCAGGCCGCTGCCGTCGCGCGTGGGGTAATCCGTACCGGTAATACTGAATTCCCCGCCGCCGCGCGCGGCGCTGACCAGGCGGCCCAGCAGGTGCGAGGGCTCTGCCACATAAGGCCCGCTGCGCATCTGCGGGTCAGCCCCAATGGGATTGAAGTAGCGCAGCGCAATGCCGCGTAGGCCCCGGCCCTGCTGCGCCGAGGCCACGCACAGGTCTTCGAGCATCTCTTCGGTCATGCGTTTGCTGCGGGCGTAGGGACTCAGCGGTTTCAGCGGGCTGTTCTCGTTGACCTGAAAGTCCTGTGGGCTGTCGTACACGCTGGCGCTGGAGCTGAAGATCACTCGGCGCTGCCCCAGTTCGGCCAGGGTCTCGAACAGGGTCAGGCTGCCCAGCACGTTCTCGCGGTAATACAGCGCCGGGTGCTCCACCGACTCCGGCACGACGATCCGCGCCGCGAAGTGCAGGGTGGCTTCGATGTCGGGATGCTCGGCAAAGATGCGCCGAACCAGGCCCTGATCCGCCACATCGCCCTGGTAGAACACGCGGCCGCGCGTGAACTCCTGGGGGCCGCTGACCAGCGAATCCAGCACGATAGGGGTGTGACCGGCATCCTCCAGGGCAGAACAGGTGGTGCTGCCGATATACCCCGCTCCGCCGGTGACAAGAACTTTCACACGCTGACTATAATAGTTCTCACCATGGACTTCCTGAGCCGGCGCGAACCAGCCTTTTGGTCTTCTTGCCGCACCCTTGTGGGGCACGGGGCATGACCCTGCCCTCCAGGGTGCAGGATCTGGATGTCGGCGCCTACCTGCGGGTTCTGCGCGGGGCAATGGTGCCGATTTTGCTCGGCGCCCTGGCCCTGGCGGCGCTGGCGTTCGTGTATTCCAGGTCGCGCCCGCCGGTCTACCGCGCCACCGCCAGCCTGGCCGCCCTGCCCACCAGCTCGGGCAATTCCGTGATCAACAACACGCTGGTGTCGGCTCCGGCGCTGCCTGCCGGGGTGGTCGGCCGCGCCCTGCGGAGCCCGGACGTGACCCGCGACGGAGTCAAACGCCTGCGCGCTACCGTACCGGACTCTGCGGCCCGCCGTCAGACGCTGGCGAACATCGCAGCCGAACTGCGTTCCGAGAATTACCGCACTATCGGGCTGGCGGCCGAAATCGACCAGAACCTGATCGGCACCTATGAAATCTCGGCCCTGGCCGGCACGCCGGAAGTCGCCCGGGCCACGGCGGACGCTTTCGCTGCGGCGCTGCTGCAATGGGACCGGGCGCGGGCGCTGGACGGCATCAACCGCGCGCGCACCAACCTGATCACCCAGCGCGACCTGCTCGGTGGGCAGCTCAGCGCCGGCGGTCAGGCGGTGGGCGAACGCACGCTGGAACAGATGCGCAGCGAAGTGGTGCAGCAGCTTCAGCAGGTGGAGGTGCTGCGCCAGACCGTGAGCGGCACGCTGTCCCCCATTGCCAGCGCCACCCTGCCGGTCGATCCTGTGGCACCCAAGCCGCTGCGTAACGCCATCCTGACGTTCGGAGCCGCGCTGTTCTTCGGGCTGCTGCTGGCCCTGTTGCGTGACCGACTGGGCAAGCGCGTGCAGGATCCCGATATTCTGCGCAGCTTCGGGCTTCCCGTCCTGGGGCTACTGCCGCCTGTGACCCTGCGCCGCCATAATCCGCGCGGGGCGCTGGCTCTGCTGGCCAGCGGGAGTTTCCGGGAGCAACTGGAATTCGTGCGGGTGGGTATGCTGTCCCGACTGGGACTGACCGATGTGGCGGCCGCGGGGCCACGCAGCGCTAAGACGCCGCTGGTGGCCCTGAGCAGCGCCAACATGGACGAGGGCAAAAGTACCCTGACGGCGAGCCTGGCCCTGATCTGCGCCCAGCGCGGCCTGAAGGTGCTGGTGGTGGACGCCGATATCTACCGCCAGCGCCAGAAAGACCTGCTGCTGAGTCGCCCAGAGAAGGCGGTGACGCGCCATCAGGTCGGTGATCACGAGGTCTGGATGCAGGTTCAGCCGAACATCGACCTGCTGACCCTGCTGGATTCCCGCATCGAGCCGGCCAAATCGCAGCGAACCATCCGGGCCATGTCCAACCACTACGACCTCGTGCTGGTGGACACGCCGCCCATTCTGAAAATCGCGGATACCGGGCCATTTGCGCGGCTGATGGACGGTCTGCTGCTGGTGGTGGATGTCAATACCAGCGTCGAGCAGGTCGAGCGCCTGGTGGACGAAACCACCCGCCTGGGGGTGAACACCCTGGGGTTTGTGCTGAACCGTTACCGGGACGTGGGCAACGGTTACTATGAATACCGGTCAACTTTGACAGGTCAAGAGGTCAAAATTCACGGTTGAGGGACGCATATCACTGCCCCGCCAGCCTCCTGAGGCGGAGGATTGATCGGCGATGACTGAGGAGTCTGGAATGAAGCGGCAGCAGTTGAACACAACGCACAGAGGACGACCCGGCAGGGCTTCCACTTCGGTTCGCAGGCGGGGCCTCCAGGATCAGGCGTGGCCGAACCTGTGGCCTACCCCTGGAGCGCTATGACGGCGGCCCAGCAGTTGTTGCTGCTTCACCTGGAGCGGGCCGAGGTGCTCAGCCGGGTGGGGGGCGGCCCACTGGTGGCGGCCCGGCTGGCCTTCCGGCTGGGAGAACCGGAACTGGCCCGCGCCCTGCTGGCCCGCACCGGCGGCCTGTTCGACCTGGAGGAAAGCCAGCGGCTCCTGAACGACCCCTGCCCCGAAGCGCTGCTGGTGCAGGCGGCCCAGGTGCTGCCCGGGCGCGTGGCCATGCCGGCATGGACCGAGACGGAAATGGAGATGTACGTGCGGGTGCTGGCTAGCCTGCTGGTGTCGGACGCGCCGCCGGACGCGGCCAGGCTGGGCGGGGGTCGTCCCGGCTGGGCCGGCGGGCTACGGCGTTTGTCCCCCTGTCCCGAGCAGCAGCGCTGGGGGGCCGGCCTGCACCTGGCCCGCGAACTCCAGGGGCCACTGCGCTGGGCCACTGCTTCGTGGGGGGGGCGTTTCGGCTTGCAACGCCAGGTGAATGCGGCCGGCCTGGGGCAGGTGGAAGTCGTCTCGCTGGAATACGTCATGACGGCGCTCGACGCGGCCTGGCGCTGGGATCTGCCGGAACTGGCCCAGTTGCTGAGCGGCCCGCTGCTGATCGAGGGGCTCGAAACCCTGGCCCCGGATCGCCTGGACACGCTGACCAGCCTGCTGGCGGATGCCAGTCGCCTGTTCGACTGGCCGGTGGTCGCCCTGCCGGGGTTTGAGGTGCCCTGGCCGGACGCGTACCCGTTGCTGCCGCTGCCCCAGCAAAGTGGCACCGGAGGTCAGGACGATCCTCCGGCACCTGTGACCCGTCAGGTGCTGGTGCTGCCGCGTCAGCGTCCCATTTCGCTGCGTCAACTCGCCACAGAAGTGCGGGGGCAGCCTGGGCGTTCGCTGGTGGTGCTGTACTCCCGGTCGAGCGCGGCCCGGCTGGCGGGAATGTTGCCCGGCAGTGTGCTGCTGTCCAGCAGTCTGAGCCGCCTGCACCTGGCAGAGCGCATGTCCGAACTGGCAGAGCAGCAGGCGGCCAGTCCGTCCTTGACCGTGGTTGCCACCACGCTTCCCTCCACTGCTGTCGGCTTTTTCGATCAGGTCTCTCACATCAGTGCCCCGCTGCCGTACCTGATCGAAGCGGCGCAACTCAGTCGGGGCACCTTCCGGATTCTCGACCTGCTGGACGTAGCGTTGCCGCAGCTGTGGACGCGCCAGCTTCAGGTCACGCACGCCCTGCTGGGCCAGGGTGACGCCCTGAACGACCCGGAATTGCAGCGGCTGTACTTCGATGAGCTGCGGGCCCTGGAACGTCACCAGCGCGCACCTTACTGGCTGGAACTGCGCCGGAACATGCAGTACGCCTCGCTGGCCAGCGAACTGAATGCCCAGTCGGAGGCCTCGGTGCCTGTGCTGATCGCGCGTGACCAGGCCAGCGAGCAGGTCATCGCGCGTTACCGGCGAGAAGGCTGGTTGCCTCGCCAGGGCCTGCGGCACGCGGCGTGGCTGACCGCCTCCGAAGCGCGGCGGGCGGTGCAGCGCGGCGAAGCCGAGGACGGCGGGTGGGCCCTGATCTGGCGCGGCGACTATCACCCCGACTACGGCCTGGCCTGGCCTTACGTGCAGGCGGCGCAGAGTTCAGAGTGAGCGGCTCTTCAGAGTGAAGAGGAGTTTGGAGCGAACGGGCGCTCCTCCCACGGCCTTGACAGGTGGCTGAAAGAGTTTCCTGGCTATGGTGTGGTCATGTCTGCCCTCAGGCCAGCGGCGTTGAACTTCAGCGGCGCGGCACAGGCACGAACGCACGGCGCCGCGCGAGGTGGCCGGAGATGGCCAAACCTTGCGCGCCTGAAAAACTGGTGTGCCGATCTTCTTCCGGTGCCAGGACAGCCTTGATTCGCCTTCGCCACTCACCCCTTATGATGTCCGGGAAAGGCGGTTGTGAACTTCTCCACAAAGTGTCATCACGCTTCACAGAGGTCTTATGGTGCCCCACTCAAACCTGCCTTCCCTTACTGGAATTAGACTCAGCGTCAGGCCGTTCTGGGTCTGGGACGCGCTGATTTATGCCGTGGTGGCTCTGCTGGCCTGGCTGACCTTCGGCCGAGGTGAGGATGCCCCGGCCACGGCGGCCCAGATTATTCAGATGCGGCTGTGGTTCATCGCCAGCCTGCTGGCCTATCTGCTGGCCTTTCAGGTCAGTGTCGGGCGCTACTTCTTTCAGCGCCCCGCTGGCCCCGTGCTGGTTCCGGTCGCCTCGTTCCTGCTGCTGGCCCTGCTGCTGGGGGCCATTGGGAAATTTGCGTCGGTCTGGGTCATGCTGCCGCTGCACCTGCTGTGGCTGGGGCTGGCGGCCCTGCGTCAGTCGGTGGCCCGGCGGCTCACCCCACCTCTGCGCCTGGGCATGACCTCGCGCCCCACCGATGACCTTCTGCGGCACCTGCCGCGCCACCGCCTCCAGTACGCGCCGATCACCCCCCATGAACCGCAGAGTCTGCACCAGATCGATGCCCTCATCATTGCGGCCGAAGAACCGCGCCCGCTGCAAACCAGGGCACTGGCGCACGCCCAGCTCATGAATATTCCCATCATCACTCAGCGGACGCTGGAGGAAGAACTGCTGGGCAAGGTGTCGCTGGACAGCATCGACGAGGGCTGGCTGCAACGCTCCGCCTTTCAGTCGACGTACCAGCAGGTCAAGCGCTTCCTGGACGTCACGGCGACGCTGCTGGCCCTGCCGCTGCTGCTGCCCCTGATGGCCGTGGTGGCGGCGGTGGTGTACTTCAACAGCGGGCGGCCCGTGCTGTTCTGGCAGGAACGGGTCGGTCAGGACGGCCAGGCCTTTCAACTGGTGAAGTTCCGCACCATGACCCGCGACTCCGAGCGTTCCGGCCCGGCCTTCGCCAAGTCCGGCGACCAGCGCGTCACCCCGGTGGGCGCCTTCCTGCGTAAATTCCGCCTGGACGAACTGCCGCAATTCTGGAACGTCCTGCGCGGCGAAATGAGCATCATCGGCCCGCGGCCCGAACAGTGGGCTTTCGTGGCCGAATTCGAGGAAAGTATTCCCCTTTACACCACCCGGCACTGGGTCAGACCCGGCATTACCGGCTGGGCGCAGGTCAATCAGGGATACACCGACAGCGTGGGGCAAACCACCGAGAAACTCCAGTACGATTTTTTCTACGTCAAGTACTGCTCGCTGAGCCTGGACGCCCTGATCGTCTGGAAAACCATCCAGACCATCCTGACCGGCTTCGGCTCGCGGTAAAAAGGCTGGAGGTATGGCTGCCTGACCGCCCGTTTCTTCCGACCCTTTGAGGAAGGCGACGGGCAGACCGCCGCGCTGGGATGTTCCTGCTGCCGAGTTGACTCTGGGGAGCATCACAGGGCACAGGCCAGTGGATCTGAAAATGAGAATGCTGCGCCTGGACGGGGGTTTCCTCACGGGCGGCCCGTTTACACTGGGGGTATGAAGAAGTTCCTGCCCCTGGTGTTCCTGACCTTTTCAATGGCTTGCGCGCAGTCCTGGACGGTCGAGGGGCCGTTCCGCGACGAGCTGCTGGGCTGCCAGCGCGTCGGCAGCGGGCAGGTGCAGTGCAGCATCAAATCCACTTACACCGGCAGCGGCCCCACGTACTACGGCGCCACCTATTACGCCCGTGACACGGCGGCTTACGCCCCGGATCGGCGGCGCTTCATCGCCTCACGCACCACCATCGACGGGCGGGATGTGACGAACGCTACCCTCAACGTGGCCAAAGCCAACCCGGTGACCGTGGTGTACACCCTCGATTACCCCGCGCAGTTCGACAAGATCACCATGCTGTTCGTGGACAGCGGCATCCTGAAGGAAGTGCCTATCAAGGGAGGGCCCATCAAGGGCCAGGGGGCCGCGCAGCCCGCGACACCTAAACCCGCCGCGCCTGCCGCGCAGCCGGCTCAGGCGGCCCCGGCGGCGCAGCCACCCGCGGCCATCAACCTCAATGCCTTCGACATTTCCCTGACGGGTTGCACCCTGAACGCCAAGGGCGGGTACACCTGCACCAAAGCGGAAATCAACCCGAAACGCTGAGGGCTGCCAGGGCAAGTTCCACGATGTTCAGCACCTTCCGGGCTTCGCTGTACTGGTCATCACCGTGCTGGTCATCTTCGAGCCACCAGGCGGCGCTCAGGCCCCCGTAGGCGGCCACCCAGCGCAGAAGGCGCGCCCTTTCCAGTCCGCTCTCGGCGCAGACGATTTCAAGCTGCCGGGCCAGTCGCCCCGGCCTGAGGGCATCAGCATTGGTGGGGTTGTAGAAGATGTTCGCGTAATCGAAGCCGCGTTCGCCCACCAGCCCCTTCGGGTCGATCAGGAGCCAGCCTCGTGCCGGGCTGTGCAGGACATTCCCGTGGTGAAGGTCGCCGTGCAGCGCAGTGGTGTCCTGTGGGTCGTTCAGCAATTCCTGCGCTATGCTCCACGCGGTCGCGTACACCCCGCCCTGGGCGGCTGTTCTCTCCAGTGAACGGAACCAGCGGCGCAGGTCAGGCAGGGGCGGAGGTGGAGTGTGCTCCAGGCGGGAAACGGCGTGCAGTTCAGCGGCGGCGCGGCACAGAATGCGCGTGGCCTCATTGTCCTGCCCAGTGTTCACCATTTCCGTCAGGGACGGTTCACTGTGCAGCCGTTCCAGCACAATCGCCTCACCGCCCTGCGCGTACACGCGGGCCGCGCCGTGCCCGCCTAGCCACACCATCAGGTGGTTCCCGGTGGTTTCCTCGTCACTGCGAGCAACCTTCAGCATGGCCGGTTGGCCCGCGTACAGCACCGGCAACAGGTCGCTGCTGTGCGTGTGAATGGCCGCGCCATCCGGCACGAGCTTCCAGCGTTTCAGGTATGGCCCGAACATCCGCGCAGTGTACGTCGCCCTTTCGTCTGATGTCCGTTTTCCTTCCGGGTGTTAGGCTCAGTGGCGCATGGACGCCCTGTACTCGATCATCCTCGGCATCGTCGAAGGCATCACGGAATTCCTTCCCATCAGCAGCACCGGACACCTGATCGTCGCCGGGGAACTCTTCAAGGGCCTGCAGGCCACGCCCTGGACGAAAGAAATGAAGGACGCCTTCGAAGTCATCATTCAGGGCGGCGCGATCCTGTCGGTGCTGGTGTACTACTTCCGGGATATCGCGCAGATTCGCCACATCGCCACGGATAAAACGCAGCAGAACCTGTGGACGAGCGTGCTGATCGCCTGTCTTCCTGCCGTGGTGATAGGCGCGGCCCTCGGGTCGACCATCAAGCATTACCTGTTCACGCCGTCCGTGGTGGCGTGGGCGCTGATCGTGGGCGGCATCCTGATCTGGATTGTCGAGAGCCGCAAAACCACCCCGGAAGTGCACAACATCGAGAGCATCAAACCCGGCAAGGCCCTGCTGATCGGCCTGGTGCAATGCCTGGCGATGGTCTGGCCGGGCTTCTCACGCAGCGCCAGCAGCATCCTGGGCGGCATGCTGCTGGGCCTGGATCGCCCCACCGCCACCAAATTCAGTTTCTACCTGGGCCTCATCACTCTGGGCGGCGCGTCACTGCTCGACCTGATCAAGAGCCGCCACATTCTGGGAGAGATCGGCGCGCTGAACATGATCCTGGGGATCGGCATCAGCTTCGTGGTGGCCTACGCTTCCATCGGCTGGTTGCTGAAATTCGTCTCCACCAACGACTTCAAACCCTTCGCCATCTACCGCATCATCGCGGGCATCATCATCCTGGTGCTGATCGCCACGGGCGTGCTGCAAAACGCGAACCTCGCTTAAAAGTCGGGGCTGTACGGGCCGCCTGCGGGCGGCTTTTTCTTTTGACAGAATGCTGGTCATGGTGCAGCTTTACCGCCCTTTTCTGAGTGGCGTCTACTCGGTGTCAGCGGGCCTGTTCCGGTTCGGTCAGGGCCTTCCCTGGCGCGAGGACGGGGCAGGAGAGAGCCACGTTTTCACGTTTGGGGACGATTACGAGCGGGTCATGGCCAGCAAGGTGAACTCACACCGTCGCGCCCTGCACGAGTACGCGGGCGAAGCGGGCCTGACGCCGGAACTGCGCGCGCAGATCATCACCTTCACGGCGCAGACGCTGGCGCGCGACAGCGGCGGGTTTATTTCGTGGGACGGCTTCGTTTTGCGCAACACGCAACTGGGCTGGACGGCCCGGCTGGAGCCGCGCTGGGGCGGCGTGGAGGTCGTGGAACGCTGCGCCGCGCCGCTCGCGCACCTGGTGGCCGAGGTGCAGCCCATTGGCGCGCTGGATTTTCTGGGCTTGAACGTGCCGGAAGACCTGGCGGTGGTGGCCCGCAACGCTTCGCGCGACTGGCTGGCGGCGGTTCACGTGCTGTCGCCGCAGCACTGGAATCCGCTGGACAAACTGGGGCGGGATTTCGTGGCGGTGCATGAACCCGTGGCCGGGAGTGAGACGCACGGCGTCCAATTCCAGAGGATGGCGGAAAAGCGACGCCATCCTCTTCCATCTCCCGCAGCGCGTCTTTGCTGCTGCTCACTCTGTTCGGGAAATATCGCTAAAAAACAAGCGATATTTCCGCAGCGGGTATGAACCCATGAACCGCACCGCGCCCCGGCTGGTGGAGGCGGTCATTTCTCGCGGGCCGTTCGTGCGTTTCGCCTGGGGCGTCAGCATGGGCGACCGGCTGGATCACCACCCGAATGCGCCCGCCGACCAGGACAGGGGAGAGGCCACCCGTTTCGACCCGGACGGCGCTTTCCTGCGGGTGGAACGCCAGACGCTGAGCGGCTTTCCGGACGCCGGCGGCGCCCTCTTCACCATTCGCCCGTTCACTTACCCGCTGCGTGAAGCGGTGGGTGGGTCGGGATACGCCCGGCAACTCGCGGCGGCGCTGCGCAGCATGACGCCCGCGCAGGTTCAGTACAAAGGGTTAAGCGTGATCGGGGCAGACCTGCTGACCTGGCTGGATCAGCAGGCTTAGAGCAGTTCTCCGAATTCCGCGCTCTGTGGAAGAGCACTCTGGGGTGCTCCATTCTCTCCTGCAGAGCTGTTCCAGTCCGTCCTGCTCGTCTAAATTCACTCGCTCCACTCGGACAAAAAGCACTCCGTTCTTTTGTCGAATGCTTTAAACTCGGCGGGTGAAGTTGAAGTTCGCGTTCCTCCCCCTCGCCGCTGTGCTGGCGTCCTTGCTGGTGGCGTGCGACCTCCCCACCGGGAAAACGGGCACGTCAGGCACGAGCACGCCAAACACGGGCACATCAACCACCTCACCCCCCGCCCAGGTGCAAAAGCAGTCGGCCCGCGAACCAGCCAGTGACCCGATCAGCGGCCTGAAGTGGATCAGCCTGCGCGAGTTGCCGCGTGAAGGGCAGCAGATGCACGTCCTGATCGGCAAGGGTGGCCCCTTCCGCTACAGCAAGGACGGCGCGACCTTCGGCAACCGCGAGGGCCTGCTGCCCAGCCACGCGCGCGGGTATTACCGCGAGTACACCGTCAAGACGCCCGGCGAGGACGACCGGGGCGCCCGGCGTATCATCTGCGGCGGGCAACCTGTCACCAGCACCGCCGAGTGTTACTACACCGCCGATCACTACAGCACTTTCAGGAGAATTCGACCATGATTCAGGTCTTCGCGGAAGTTCCGCAGGGTATTCAGACCGCGCCGCACGAACTGCGCATGGCGGCCGCCGGGCATCAGGTGGCGGTGCGTGAGGTGGATCTGACGCACGTGCGCGACAGGGACTCGCTGATGATGGCGTTCCTGGCGGGGTTGGCCCTGACGCAGTCGTTCGGGCGCAACTGGGACGCGCTGTATGACGTGCTGACCGACCCGCAGCAGTTCTCCGGGCGGCTGGCGGTGGTGCTGTGCGATTACGCCCACTTCAAGAAGAAACGCGCCGCGCTGGCTGCCGAACTGGAGGGCGTGCTGATGGACGCCCAGCAGAGCGCCGCCGAGCAGGGAAGGCTGCTGTGGCTGCTGGCCGAGGAACGCGACACCGACACGAGGCACTGGTAGAGGAGCGAGGTCAGGGTAGTCTGATCCTGGCCTGAAGGAGCGGGTGGAAACCGGCCCGCACCGGCTACTCGCGCCACAGCACGCCGCCCGGATCCGCGGCGCCCCGTGCCGGACGGTCAAACAAGCGAGTGGGGAGTCCTCGCAAGTGCCGGTCAAAGAAGGCGTTCACGTAGTGGTCGGCCGTGTCCCGCCCGGCGGCCCGGTCATAGGCCCTCGGGACGAGCAGGGGCGCCATTAGCGGCAGGATCGTCAGGGAGTAGTGGGTGCTGCGCGGCACTTCCAGCCAGGTGGCCGGGGCCTTCGCCGCCCTGAGATACCGCCGCCACCGCTGGGTGGCATAGGCGAAATTATTGCTCTGGCTGGACGTCATCAGGAGCACCGGGCGCGGCGCCGGCCGGAGCCCGCCTTCGGGCAGCCCGCCGTCGAGGTTGACGGCCGCGCGGCACCTCACCTCCACGCGGCAGACCTCGAGGGCGGTCACGCCCCCGAACGAATGGCCGAACGAGCCCATGCGGCGCAGATCGAGCCGGCCGCCGAGCAGGGGATCGGCCGCCGCCCAGGTCGTGAGCGTGTCGTACACCAGCCGCTGATCCGCCACCCAGACCGGCAGCAGGCGCCGGGTGGACGTGTCCAGTTCATCCGGCCGGATGCCGAGTCGCTCGAGGTCGTACCCCCGGACTTCACCGTCCGGAAACACGGTGACGGCCGCCGCGTCGGTGTGGTCGAGCGCCACGACCACGTACCCGTGACTCGCGAGTTCCTGAAAGGTTCCACTGTTCTGGAAGCGGACGCCGACCAGCCCAGGCGAGAACACCAGCACCGGGAAGCGTGAGGCCGAGGGCAGGAGCGGCGCGTTCCGGGTGGCCGAGGCCGTGAAGTAGCGCAGGTGTTGCAGCAGTGGAGCGGCGGCCGGCACGCCGAAGGAGGTGGCGAGGCCGACTGCCACCTGATCCGGGTAGGGTGTGAGGGGCGCGCGTGGGCCACTCTGCGCCGCCGGATACCAGATGGAGACCATCAGGCGGCGGGCACGAACCGGATCGCCGAGTTCACGGTCGACCACGCCGACGGCATACGGCCCGGTCGGTCTGGGCAACGTGACCACCGGGAGAACCCAGGCCGGCACGGCGCCCGCTGCCGCCAGGACAAGGGCCGTCACCCCGGTGCGAAGCCGGGTCGGTCGGCCCGTGCCCGGCGTCCGGCGCCTGAACCGCAGCCGGGTCACCAGAACCAGTGCCGCCAGCAGGTACAGCGGCACCATCTGCACGCGCCAGCCCTCCAGCAGAAGATGGGCCAGCGTTGCCAGCAGCGGCAGCAGCGCGGCCACATCGAAAACCCAGGGCTGCCGACCACTGCGCAGGAGCCAGGGGAGCAGCAGCGCAGGAAGAAAGGCGAGGAGAGACAGCCACTCTAGCGGGCGCATCTTGGCCGCCGGGGCTGGAGGGCATCAAAAGAGTTCATCACCTTTCGATGGTGCGTTAAAGGTGACCGTGCCCACGACCCCCGAAAGGTGTACCCGGCGCACGGCCTGGGTCAGGCGGCGAGGTGGTGGCTGAACGCTAGAGCAGTTCTCCGAATGACGCGCTCAGGGGTGCCCTTTCACAGAGCGCGTCATTCTCCCCTTCGGGGCCGTCCTGCTCGTCTGAATGCACTCGCGCTGCTCGGACAGAATCACGGCGTTCTTTTGTCAAATGCTTTAGGCGCTGACCCATTCGCGCAGCACTTTCTCCAGGTGGGCGTCGTCCAGGTCGCCGTCCTCGGCCAGCGCCTTGATGTGGTCGGTGACGCGCCTGAGGGCGTCCTCGCCATAGTGCAGGCCCAGCTCACGGGCGCGGAAGGCGATGGCGTGCTTGCCGGTAATTTTGCTGGCGGCCTGGATGCTGCGGCCCACGCCGAACAGTTCGGGCGGAATCACCTCGTACGCGCCGGGGTTGAGGTAAATGGCTTTCAGGTGCATGCCGGCCTTGTGGTTGTACGCGAATTCGCCGGTCAGGTAGTTGTTCCACGGCACGGGCAGGCCGACCATCCGGGCGATCATGTTGTCCAGTTCGGGCAGCAGCGGCAGCTGGTACTTGTCCACCAGGCCCTGCGGGTCGAAGGTGAACATGCGCGCCAGGAAGCCGCCCAGCGGCGTGATGCCGTTGCGTTCCCCGATGCCCAGGATGGTCGTGTCGATGTGCGTGGCGCCGGCCTCGATGGCCTCGTAGGCGTTGCTGACCGCGCAGCCGGTGTCGTTGTGGCCGTGGAATTCGATGCCGCAGTCCGGCGCGATGACCTTGCGCACCTCGCGCACCAGGGCGTACACCTGCCGGGGCGTGGCGACGCCCACCGTGTCCGCGAGGCCCACGCGGTGAACGCCCATGTCCGAGACGGCCTGGTACACCGCCATCAGGTCGCTTTCCTCGCTGCGAAAGGTGTCTTCGGCACTGAAACGCAGTTGCAGTTCCGGGTGGTGGTCGCGCAACCAGCCGATGACTTTCTCAGCAGCGGTAATAATCTGAGGGATGCTCTTGCCGTGACTGAATTCACGCAGAAAGCTGCTGGTGCCAAACAGCAGATCGAGGCCGTGAACGCCGGTGTCCACCGCCCGCTGCACGTCCTCCATGGTGCAGCGCACGTGCGTCAGGAACCTGCTTTTCAGCCCCAGGCCAGTCAGTTTCTGGATGTCGTCGTGCGTCTGCTGGCTGACCATGGGCGTGGTGACCTCGATGAATTCCACCCCGAAAGCGTCGAGGGCCCTGGCAATTTCGATCTTGTCGTCGCGTTTGAAGTTGCCCCGGGCGAACTGTTCGCCTTCACGCAGGGTGGAATCGATGATGGCCCAGGAGTGGGCCGGAATCAGCGGGGCAGCAACATCAGTCATAAGTACCGCCCAGAGTGTGGCGCAGGACTTGATGAATGTCAAATTTTAGGGCTAGATAGTTTCCATTTGTAAGCCTCACTTATTCTTGCTGTGCATAAAGCTAAGGAGCAGGCTAATTTCTGGCGCCGCGAATCTCATCAAACCTGAGTGCCTCACGCTAAGATACGAGCATGTATTTCGGCCCCTACTTTCCCCTGATCATAGGCATCATGCTTCTGTCGTTCATCGTGCAGGGCTACCTGAGCCGCACCTATGGCAAATGGGGCCAGGTGCGTAACCCCCGCAACCTGACCGGCGCGGAAGTCGCCCGCATGATGCTCGACGAAAACGGCCTGCAAAGCGTCCCCGTCAACATGGTGCCCGGCAACCTCACCGACCACTACGACCCGCAGCGCAAGACCGTGAACCTCTCGGAAGCCAACTTCCGCACCCCCAGTATTTCCGCCATGGCCGTCGCCGCCCACGAAGTCGGCCACGCTATTCAGGACAAGGTGCGCATGCCCGCCTTGGTGCTGCGCGGCAAGATGGCTCTGCCGCTGAGCCTCAGCATGAATTTCGCCCCCTGGCTGCTGATGCTGGGCCTGTTCATCCAGTCCAGCGGCCTGATCTGGGTCGGGGTGATTCTCTTCGGCTTCGCCATGCTGTTTCACCTGATTACCCTACCGGTCGAGTTCAACGCCAGCAGCCGCGCCCTGGCCTACCTGCGTGAACGCGGTCTGGGCGGCGGCGGTCAGGCTGACGACGGCGCCCGCAAAGTCCTGACCGCCGCCGCCCTCACCTACGTGCTGGGCTTCGCCATGGCCCTGGCCCAACTGCTGAACGTGCTGGGCATGGCCCGCAGCAGCGACGACTGAACGGCGACCCTCACCTTCCCCCTCAACACCATGCGCCCCAGGTCAATGACCTGGGGCGCAGCTTTTGATGGTTCTGAAGGAGTCTAGAGCAGTTCTCCGAATTACGCTATGCGTGGAAGAGCACCCCACACAGCTCCATTCTCCGTCCTGCTCATTGTTTTGTACTCGCTCCACTCACCAAAAAGACATCATGTCTTTTTGTCAAATGCTCTAGGCGGCCACGGCGGTTGCCGGCTCTGGCTCGCGCTTCCAGCTCAGCAGCGCAATGATCAGGGTAAAGGCGATCATGCTCAACACCGGAATGGTGATGATGGTGTTCAGGGGCGAAGTCGCTCCCCAGATCGGCCAGGGAATCCCGCAGGAGGCCGAGGGGTCGGTGGTGCAGGCCTTGATGGTCGGTACGACCCCCCAGGTCTCCAGGTTCTGAAACAGCGCCAGGCCCCAGCCGATCGCTGCCAGGGTCAGCGCGTAACGCCGGATACCGAAGTCGCTGCGGAAGGCCGCCAGGCCCAGCAGCACGGCCAGCGGATACATGGCGATGCGCTGGTACCAGCACAGGATGCACGGCCTGAACTCCTTGATCTCGCTGAAGTACAGGCTGCCCAGCGTGGCCACGATGGCGACCACCCAGGCCAGGTAAAGACGGGTATCGCGCGTCATGATTACTGCAGGGCTTCGTCGATGGCTTTTTTGAGTTCATCGTAGCTCATGGAGTTCTCCACGCGCTTGCCGTTCACGAACACCGTGGGCGTGCCGGAGACCTTGTTGTCTTCAGCCATTTTGGTGTCCGTATCCACGGCGGCGACGGTGGCGTCGGTGTCCAGGCAGGTGGCGAACTTCGCCTGATCCAGTCCCTCGACGTTCACGGCCAGTTCCTTGAGGCGTTCCTTGGTGGCCCACGCTTGACGCTCGTCGCCCTGCGCCCGGAACAGGATGGTCTTGAAGGCGTTGAAGCCGTCGTTGCCGCGCTCCTGGTACACGCAGCGCCCGGCCTGCGCTGCAAACTTGCTGTCGTCCACGCTGAGGCCGGCGTTCTTCGACAGGAATGGCCACACCAGCGAGTACTGTTTGATTTTCCCGGTGTCTACGTAGTTCGTCTTGATCTGGGGGGCGACCGTTTCCTCGAACTGCTTGCAGATGGGGCACTTGAAGTCCTCCACGACCACCACGCTGACTTTGGCGTCCTCCTGGCCGGCGTAAGGCAGCGAAGCGTAGTTGAAGGTGCCCTCGCCGCCGGCCGCAGGGGTGCTCTGCTTCTTGCTGACCGCGAACAGGGCCAGGCCGATCAGCAGGGCCGCCACCAGCGTTCCGACGAGCAGCATCATATTGTTGGAGTTATTCCCAGAAAGTCGAGTCATGACCGCGTCAGTTTACCGTGCCGGGCATGAGAGCGTCAGCAGGGCCCCGCTGCCCTGCCCCGGTGGCCTGCCGCACTGCCCTGCTGGCCTGGGCCGGGAGCCCGATGCTTGCATTGACAACGTTTCCAGCGCGGGCGCATAATGACTTCACTCAGTATCCAGTAACAACATTTTTATTCGTGCAGAGCGCGTTTTCGTGGCGATAAAGATGTTGAACCGCCGTCGCCCGGCCCACACCCCCTTGAAGCGTCCCGTTCGTTTTCTGACTGTCCCCTCTGGAGGGTAGTTGGTTGGAACTATTCCCGACAGGGGTTGAAATGGGAGCGCCCGGAGCCTATCTCCGGGCGTGTTATTTTCGCTCGCACTCAACAGTTTCGTTTGCCAGACCTCGCATTGTCCAGACTTCCACCAACCCGGTCGACAGAACATCCATCTCCGCAAGTTCTACGGCCCTGAAAAGCGTCGCCTGCTCAGGTGCCGTACCTGTGGCACTGAATTCAGCGAAACCAAGGGGACACCCTATTGGGGCAGCAAATTACCGCCGGAACAGGTCGACCGCGTCATTGACCACATCACTCATGGCACCTGTTTTTCATCCACTGCGGTTCTCACAGACTGTCATCGCACGACCGTTGCTCGAATCGTTTGTCGCGCTGGGGTTCATTGACAACAGTTCCATGATCAGTACGCTCGTGACCTTGAGGTCACGAGCATGCAAGCCGATGAGCGGCACAGTTTCGTAGGCGAGAAGCGTGAACAGGCGTGGGATTTCACCGTTGTCGACCCCAAAAGTAAGTTCATCATTGAGGGCCAGG